>JABDPQ010000224.1 GCA_013042695.1 Desulfobacterales bacterium
CACTGGCGTACACAAGCGGTTTTTTTATCGGGTCTTAGCAGGTGCAATGACCATTTAGAAGGATCTACCCACGCTTTTCCATCAGCCGTGGAAAGAAAAGAGTGATCAAGGTCCCAGTTGGTAACGGTTATCTCCGTTGATTCTTCATTTTGAGAGATGATTTCTACTCCCTGGCAGCTGTCATCATCTGCAACATAAGCACTCAGCAGAATACTGTTTATGACATTGTCGATGGCTAGGTGTTCTTTCAGCTCCTGTAAAGTCTCTTCGCCTCTCTTCTTCAATATTCGATAGGCGACAGAAAACAGAGGAACAGATTCATGGTCGGTGTTATGGCTTTTGTATTTGTAGAGAACGAAATTCTCGTGACCAAGCCAATCCGCTATGGTTCTTTCAGCCTGATGCTCCATGGCGAGAAAAAGGCCTTTATGCTCATCATTCACGGTTAAATCGACTAGAGCATGTCTGGGAACAAGCGCATTCACCCTGTTTCCTATATCCAGGGCAAAGCTATGAACAAAAGGGTTTAAGTCAACGGGGGTATCCTGCAGAACCTGATAGGTGTACTTCAAAACCAGCGTCCTGAAGTCGAGTTTGCCCGGCCGTCCGAGAATCGATTCTGCATCAATATGGGATTTGCCGAAGCGGCTTCGGGCATAGAGCCGGAAACTCTCGATGTCTTTTTTTCTGCCGGGAGTACCGCCATGGAACCTCAAACCTATTTTCTGCTCAACTATCGGCTTGTCGTTGATTACGTTTAAAATTGCGGGTTTTTCCCAGTTTCTCCCATGTTGATCTTTATTGTCAAGAATCCCCTGTTCGCCATAGAGGTTTTGCTCTTCCGTACGAATCGTTACTTTTGGCAGGAGCAGCGGGCGCCCCGGAGAAGGTATCGCCGTATCCATATTTGCCCTGTATAATTTGGCAACATAGGTACAGTAGCCTTTGTTTTTCTTGCCTGGCAGAGTTCCTTTGTATAAAGCAGCATCAATGCCGTTGGGGAGGAGTTGGGTGACCTCGGGAGTCCGACCTATCATGATGGTTCCGACTCCCGCATCAGGCGTTGCGCCTTTTTGCATGTTTATAGAGTTGAAAATACTATCGATAGGATGGCCCTGCTTAATAATCTGCTGGGAACGGTGAAATCTGCCGTCGATAAAGGCATCTATCAGTGTGCCTTGGGCGGAGGGAGAAATGGAATATTTTATATAAACCTCTTCACCCTTTTTTGCTTCGAAGTTGAGGTTGTAAAATTTTGCCCCAGGGTCCGCTCTCATCTTCTTTTTATAGAAAACCTGATTATCTCTCTTGCCGACCGCAACTTTTAAAGTCAGGGCAGTGGTAGACGGCGCATCAACATAGGCCCGCAATCTGAATTGATTATAGGAATCGAAGCCCCTTAACTCTTCTCTCTCGGCACAAGCATCTAGAATGGCAGGAGTATAGCTTTCTTCGGATATCTCTACTAAACCGGCTTTTTTAAGAAGTCTTCCCAGGGTGCCGCCACGAACAAATGTTTCGTTGACAACTCCATGGCCAAATTCTGAGCGGTATTGTTTGAAATATGCCTGATCGACAAGCAATAAAACCGCCAGGCATATTCCCGCAGTGATAAAGAATCTTTTCACGACAATTACGCTTCATGAAAGCTGAAGCTGACACCTGGATATTTGTCTTGAAGTTCCTTGAACAGGTCGCTTACCGCCAGCTTATTCACCTGAATGCGAAAGGTTATATAAACACGGTCCTCATTGAGGTTAATACTCACCGGTTTGTTTACTACCTTTCGTGCTTTTAGCGTTTCCGTGATATCGTGTGCAACCTCTATTCCGCTTTTATCTCCATGTGCTGTTTCAACATGGAGAAGGCTTGTACGATTGTTGCTTGATTCGAACCCTTTTATAAATTGCAGAATGAAAAGGATGAGAAACGCCAATATAAATAAAATGATGGTAAAAGAGAGGTTGAAAGTTGCAATGGATAGAGAAAGGGCAATAAGCAGTAAGATAAATCCTATCTCTTCGGGCTCTTTGATTGGGGTGCGAAAACGTACAATTGATAATGCTCCCAGAAGTCCCAAAGAGAGGGGAAGTGAGAATTGAACCGTTAGAAATATGCAGGTAATCGCAGGCCCCATCAGTGGAAATGCACGGTACACCTTGGAGCCCGTTGAGTTGCGATCATAGAAAAGGAGATAAAGATAGGAACAGGCCACCGAGCTTGCGATTGAGGCAGTTATCAGTAAGGCGAAACCGGTGTAAGAGATATTGCGGCTGTCTTCCGGTATGGTACTGAGCAGTGACTGAATAATTTCAAACGTAGTCATAATCGAAGCCTATTGATCGTAAGTGCTCAAAAGCTTGTAGCTTTCGTAATATTTAGAGAAAGCATTCTTGGTGATCAAACCTGAGAATGGGGTGCGCAACGCTAAGGGCAAAGAGTGGCTGGTGCCTTTCACTTCAAGAACGGCCTCATCCAGTGCGAGGGGAAATCGACAGTAATTCAGGGAAGTTGATATGGCCTGGCAGGTGATGGCCGTATCGAGGGAGAGTCTCGAGCTGGAGTGTCCTTCAAAAAATCGTTTCCGTTCGTAAGATACATAAAGGGCCGGCTCCAGCAGTGATTCGGTCAGCTCAGGAGCGATCTCTCGAGAGGCCCGGTTCAGATAGGTTATCTGCTCGGAGGACAAGTTGTCGTGATTAAAATCGTTAAAGTGGTCCGGCAACTGAATCCTTACTTTTGATCTTTTGGTGCCAATCTTGTTTTTCACCTCAAGAAAACGGACGCTATCGGCCACTCTGTTATCCGGGTCCGAATACCATCTCACTCTCATTTTTGTTTTCAAATAGTCACTGGAGGCCTTGTCTGCGGCAAAATCCCAGTTTGAGGAGTCAAAATAGACGCTGTGAATGCGATTTTTTCGATAATGACTGTCTTCTGTACAATATACACTCAGTTGTGCGGCGATATAAGGTGCCCGCCACTCAGCAAAGGTGTATTTAATTTCATATTCCACCTATACTGCCTCACTATTTAATTTATTACTAACCGCATGAAACAAGTAGCCGGTTGCCTTACCGGTTTTCTGTTCACAGGGTATCCATGTACCTGGCAAAGAATGTTCTTACAGGACGGCCTTGTCTGCAGGTTCACTAAATATAAAAGCCAAAATCTATCATCGAATCGAGTCGCCGTCCAGTGTTCTTTCTGAAGAGTTCTATCTTCTCGATTTCTGCTCTTAGTTATGCTGAATTGCTTTGCTGAGTCCATGAATCCGTAAGCGTTGTCAGTGCTTCGGATGCAGCAAGGTCGCCATTAGCGTTACATAGCAAATAAGCATTCACCGTCCCCGGAATGCTGAGAATCTTACCAAGGCCTCTCCCGAGTCTGCTGCGCTGACTGTCTACATGATTATCTTCCTGCTTTCAGTTGCAGGGGACCTTGGTTCTGTCCTGTTTGCCATAACTTGTGACAGGGGCTGCCTTTTTCATGTTTGACTAACAAAATTAATCTGGAAAAAGCGCGACAAGAAAGATAGATTGCTTTGAATTTATCAGATGAGAGAAGGAATAATGGGAAAGTTAGACTGGACTTAAAAGCTACTTCTTATCACCTCAACCTATTAGCGCCTGGTACAGGGCATCGTGATGAACAAAAAGTTAGTGTTAGTAGAAGCAACCCTAATTACTGCGGTTATATGTTTGGTGGACTATTGTTTTCGTACAGATCTGATACTACAGACTCCGAGGAAACATTTTCTCGTGATAATGGCAGTGTTTCTGTTTTACTATTTTCTTAAATTGCTGCTTGGGCTTGTTCCCTGGAAGACTCTTAGAGTGCTGCTTGGATTAGTGGTCGGCGGTTGTATAGGTATGATTTACGGCGTTGATTATAACTACTTTGCGTCCTATGGCAGGTTCATGGGGCCTCATGAATTTAGTATGTTGATCGGGGAGTTTGGCTATTGGCGGGACAATATTGGCAATTTATTATCTAAAGGAGAGATGCTGTCGCTGTTGTTTTATATAATACCATCCCTTTTTGTATTTTCAGGTGCACTTGGGTGGCTGTTAAAAACGACATTTCCAAGACTGTTTGAGTCTCATCCGAAAACGTTAAATACAAAAACTATTTCGTTTCGCGTCATGCGGGTTGCAAGGTCCTCGGTATTACACATTCTAGTTATGCCCATAGTTTTTTTAATAGCTTTCGAGGTTCTTGCCCATAATGAAGCAGAATTTTTATTCACTCCTGAGTATGCCAGCTACTACGGTTTTTCGGAGTTAAAGCAAAATCCGGAGGAATATAAAATCAAGCCTCCAAGAGTTGAATTTCCCGAGCGAAATAAAGATGATTCTGCAGTGCTGGTTAATCAAAGAAAACCGAATATTGTATTTATCTTACTAGAATCATTAAATATGCACCAAACAAGCATGTTCGGGTATAAAAGAGATACGACTCCGCATCTTGAAAAGTATAGCCGGGAGAGCTTGCGTTACGATGGTATCTCGAATTCGACCACGACAACGTTTTCCACGACGTCTCTTTTTAACGGACTGGATTGGTCAGAAATTAATATTAACAGTACGTTAAGCAATCCTCTGCTCTGGTGGTATACCAAGTTTGCCGGCTATGAGAACCATGTTTTCACTTCACAGTGGCTGAGATATCGAAGTAAGGGCGATTATTTTATTGATCGCTCCTGCACTACGACACTTAAAGAACCACTCTATTCCAGCAGGTCCCTTGGAAGAGATGACTTCATTACAGTAGCGGAACTTGATAAGACATTGCCGGAGATCAAAAAGGCCCAGGGGCAATTCATATACATTAATTTTGCAGGTACTCATTTTCCTTATAGAGTAAAAGATGAATATCGCCTTTGGGAGCCAACCCGGGATAGAGGTTTTCATCCACGATATCTCCATCTGACTGTTAATCAGTATAATAATGCCGTTTTAACCATGGATGCGGCATTTGCTGAAGCCATTGAGGTGCTGGAAAAGCATGATGTTCTCGATAATTCTATCGTTATTGTCTCTTCTGATCACGGGGAAGCCATGATGGAGCATGGCAGATGGGGGCATGGACCCGTTTATTGGCAGGAGGGTATACAAATCCCCCTGTACATTAAAATTGGCGATAATGTTAAATCACTCATAAGTGAAACTGAACTGGCTCATCTCGAGGAGAATCAATCATATTTTGTGTCCAACGTTGATATTGTTCCCACTGTCTTGGACATTATCGGAGTTGCTACGGAAAGAAAATTTTCCGGTCAAAGTTTGCTGCGGCATTATCCCGAGAACATCGCATTTTCTAGTCGAGGTGTAAAAAAATATGCAGCGTTAAATAGCCATACCGGCTTCAAACTTATCGTATCAAACAAGCTTCGTCAGATTCAGTGCATGAATATAAAAAGTGATCCAACCGAATCGAATGTGACAACCTTTTCGTTTGCTGGTATCGAGATGAAACCGGACCAGGTAAAGGGCTATGTGAGAAATATGACAGAGTGCGTATTGCCGTACGAAAAAGTAGCATCGAAATAACTTTACTAGTGAGCCTCTTGGCAGAGGGATAGAACATCTTTAAAAGACCTGTAAACCGGATTAATTGGCGGGTGGATAGCGGTTTCTCATTGAAAAATTGTGTGAGCGGCCTGAAAGGGCAAAGGCAATGCATAAGTATAGCGAGTTCGAGTGTGAAACCGTTGTGTAAAACCTAGCTAAGCAGGCGACTTCCCATTACCGAGCAACGCGCCGGGTATTTTTTTTATGAAAGAAGACTTTTCGCACCTCAAACACAAGGTTATTGACCAGGGACTCTGTGCTCGGTGCGGTACTTGTGTGGGAATCTGCCCGGTCCGCGTTATTGCGACAGACTCGAGCAGGTACCCGATCCTGATAGATGAGTGTATTGCCTGCGGACTGTGCAATGCCTGCTGTCCCGGAGCGGATGTCGATTTTCCTGCTCTAGCAGCGGAAATGGACGGATATGTAGGCAACTATGATAATTTACTGGGTTGTGTTGAGCACACTTATGTATCTCACTCAACGAGCACGGAGGTTCGTCACAGCGGGGCAAGCGGCGGCATAGTTACTGCCCTATTGCTCTATCTGTTGAAAAAAGGACGCATTGACGGAGCCGTGATTGTCGGGGTGGACCCGGGAACGCCCTATATGACCAAGGGTATACTGGCTACGACTCCTGAAGAAATCAAAGCCGGTGCCCTATCCAAGTATTGTGTTACTCCATCTATGGAGGTTTTACAGGAAGTCCGCAAAAGAAAAGGCAAATTCGCTGTTGTGGCGCTTCCCTGCCAAATTCACGGGTTGAAAAAACTTGCTGAGGCTGACCCCGGACTCTATGAGAAAATAGAGGTCATTTTCGGCCTGTATTGTGCCTGCAACATGGAACCCAACGCTCATCTTGAGGCAATGCAGGTTGCAGGTGTCGACAAGGAAGAAGTTGCGGCCTTTCATTACCGGGGAGGAGACTGGCCAGGTGGATTGGCGGTTCGTAAGAAGGATGAAAGGGTAATTCCCCTTCACCGTGTCGAGACCTATAACACGATTATCAATGTTATGTTCCGTTTGTTCGGTGCAAAACGCTGTTATCTTTGTATTGACGGGCTTGCCGAATTTGCTGACCTCAGTTTCGGTGATTTTTGGGCTTTTGATTATTCTGATGAGCTCAGCAAGCTTGAGCGATGCACACTGGTTTCACAGCGCAGTAACAAAGGACTTCAGATCCTCATGGACGCGGAACGTGACGGAGCAATTATCAATCACCTGCTTCCTGCAGACCGGATCTCCAAACGGACACTGAGTATGGTGCGGGGCAAGCGGAGCAGAGCCAGGATATACATGGCCAAAAGGCGGCGCAAAAAGCTGCCCAATCCTGATTACCATGTTCCCATCGGTGAGCCGGATTTCAGGGACCGAAAAAAAAATATCACTTATGATATCCTCGGCAGGTTTCGCAACCCTCCGATGCGGAAACTCATCCTGGCTGTTATGTTTTCTCCTCTGATAGGTGTCTTACTGCACAGGCTCAATCGGCAACGCATGAGAATATCAGGTCAATATCATAATAATTAACAGCGGTTCACGTTGACTGCAGAGCCCCCTTGTGTGCGTTGAATCTTTTCACGGTACTGTTGGTGGAAAGAAAACGGGAAACCGCTTCCTGATATTTATCAGAAACTGATCGTGCAGAAATCTGAAAAGCCCCGCCGGAGTACCGTACGGTGTTATTGCGGAATCCTCCAGAAGCATTGATTTTATACTTTGTGCGGGCAGGGAAGGGGCAACCGTACTGTTTTGCAGGCAGCTTCCAAAGGAACCTGCTCGTTTCACATGGGCCCGAAGAGGCAGCGGGTCGCTGCCGGAAAGTTTCAGCGGACGCTCAGCGGTGTTGAGATGGGTGAATTCCGGTAATGCCCAGAAAAAAGGACGATTCCCGTTATCACCGATCACTTTTGGAAAATCGGCAGGCTCGGTAAGGTATGCCGTGATTATTTCCCTGCGCTGTCCGGTCCATTTTCCTACCCCCCAGGGTACAACCGGAATCCCGCCTGCAGCCCAGACCTGACCTGCGCACTCGAGAAGCGTATTCTGTTTATCGGAAATATTTACCACCTCGGCAATGGATAATAGTTCGAGATTTTCCGAGCTGGTATATTGTTTGCCTGGAAGCAGATATATAATTTCCATTTCCCTGCGAGTGGCGACAAGGGCTTTTCCACCCTCAGCAGGAGAAATGGTCCAGTGGTTTTCGGATGACGGATCGTTGCTTGAAAGAACACAGTCATCTGCACCACATCTTTTTAGTAATTTCTTGAAAACGCTGATATTACTAGTTTCCGTCAATATCAGGACAAAATCGGCTGGTTCAGGTACTTTTGTTTTTAAACGTTTGTTTAAATAATGGCCGGCAGAAGTAAAATTCTCAAGGGCGTGATCCAGTAACCCATGCATTGAGAACATGGGATGAACGTGGACATGGGCATCAATCAGAACAGGCACGGGAATCAGATTTTATTTTTAGAAAGTTGTCCCACCTTCTTGGTGTTAAGAATATTGAGTTTCTTATAACACATTTTTAAGATAATACCTGGAGTTATCAGGATGATATGCTATCAACCAGTATCTGCTTATCAGCAATTATTGGTAACGTACAGAGAATTCTGTTAGATATCGTTTGTCGTTTATATGTGCTGGCTTATTGAGCTACCATTCGCCGGCTCTCATAAAATGGTTCATTTGTAAGGGCTCTGCAGTGGGCCGCAGCGGATCTTCTCACAAGATTTAACGTTATTGGAGCTGAAAGCATGAAATTGAGGGACAAAAACTGGATTTTTGCTAAATCAGCCTACATTTTTTTTAAGAACAAGATTTTGTGGCTCATCTCATTATCCTGGGTATTCACTGCAGTTTACTATGCGTTGTTTTCACGTGCGTATATCCGTGAACAACGGGCTGTGGTTGCTGGACTTAACCGTCATTTTACCGATCTGAAAAATGAATCTTCGCTTTTTCTACTTCGTAGAAATGTTCACCGAATCGAGAAAGGACTGGTTATGCCTAGACGAAGGCCTGTTTTTGCAAAGGAATACATAGGGGAAACTGTCGACTATTACAATAAATGTGTCAGCCGATACTCTGAAGATCAGATGCCACTGGAGATCACCTGGTCAAGAAATGTGCTACTTTCCTATTTTGGTGCAGTCGAAAGTGCAAGTGAACCACTGATCGACCAGGCAAAAGAATCATTCTTTACGATTGAAAAAAATAGAACTTTGTCTCAATCGATCCCTTATATGAGGGGTGAACAGCCTTCTCCAGTATCCTACAATGACCTGCACCGACTTGTGCATCAACGAAAATCAACCAGGACCTTTCTTAAAAAATCTGTCCCACGTAACCTTGTTGATAAAGCTGTAGAGATTGCCTCAAAGGCGCCCAGCTCTTGTAACCGCCAACCTACCCATTATCGCATTTATGACGAGCCAGAACTACGCAAAGAAATGACTCTGCTCCCTCTAGGTGCCGCCGGTTTTGCTGACAATATTCCCATGATCTGCGCATTAACGGGTGACCTCTCGGCGTATTTCTATGAACGAGACAGGCACAGCATTTATATAGATGGGTGTCTTTCCGCCATGTTGTTCATGCTGGCTCTCGAAACCGTGGGCCTGGCCTCATGCCCCCTGAACTGGGCTGAAATAAATGAACTCGACCGCAAATTTGAAACTAAAATCGGTATTCCAAAACATGAACGCGTTATAATGTTCATCGCTATTGGCTACCCGGACCCAGAAGGTCATGTAGCTTTTTCCGAAAAGAGAGACCTTGATCTGCTTAGCAGCTATAATAGGGTGGAAAAAGGGTGACATAAAAAATAAGAAACGGAGATCAGGAAGAACTGCCAGGAACGTGGAGGTCGGCTCTGTCACCATCGCCGGTGATGGTAATTTTTTGATATGCACCGGTCGGAACGTGATGAAGCAAAATATCGTGCAGTTCCCCTTCCGAGGTGGAGACAAGCCAATCGGGATGGTTGGACCAGGAGTGGTTGTCAAACTTTGTCCCGGCGGGAGCTTTCACCTGCCCTGCTTTTTTCAGACTCGACCAGTCATACAAATGCAAGACTCTATGCTTGCTTTCAAGAACGGTGATAAGATCACCACCCGGAGAAATCGATGCCGAACACCCCCTTGCTACCGAACGTACGGTTCCGGCTGACAAGTCAAAGACCCTGACCTTGTACCCCATCCTGGTTTTCACGGTGGCGGCGAGACGATTCCCGGAAATATCTATCGAGGATTCAAAGAATTTACCGTCCCGGGCTATTTCTTTTTTACCTTCCCCGTTCAATCCTATACGGAACATGCTCTTCCCATCGGAGAACAGAACGGTTCTATTCTCTGCGCCAAAACGGACTGTTGCCGGCTGTTTCGCCTGGGTCACAAGACGAAGGTTTTTGGTTTCAACATCTGCAACCATAATATTGTTCTTCCTGATAAAGACCACAGAACTGCCGTCCGGAGACCAACGCGGGTGTTTTCCGTCTTCTGCCAAGCGGACACTCTCCGTTGACCCGATATCTGTTATGTAAATACCGTCATCTCTTTCATAGACAATCCTTCCCGCAGGAAGATCACGGATAACGGCTGCCTGTCCATTTGCTTCAACGTTGCCCTCCTTGGAAGGCATCAGTAAAAATGTCAGAAGTGAAATAACGATCACAGTAAGGGTAAGTCTCATCCAGAACCTCCTCTCTGTTTCCCAGCCAGGCTGGACAGTGTCATGTTTCTGCTGTTTGAACATCGGCAGTAGAAGAACCAGCAGGGCAACGGCGCCCAACAGGTAGCCATACACCTGGGTAAAGAGGTGATGGGAAATGCTCGACAACACGGCGATACGCTCAGGATAGCCAAGCAGCTGAAAGACAAGGGTCCAGGCACCTTCATAGGCCCCAAAACCTGCAATGCCGGAAACAGGCAGACTGGCAGCCAGCTCTGCACTGCATAATCCGAGAAAAACTTTTTCCAGCGGAAAATCCGACACGGTAAAACCGAGCGGCAGGAGCAAGCCGAGAAAAAGCATATAGTAGGACAGGTACTTGCAGGCCCGCACTCCAAACGATAGAGCAAGAACTCTCCAGTATACGCCCTGATGTTGAGCCAGGCTGATGTGGTGTGCACTCTCATGGAGAATATCTTGCAAACCGGCACGCCATTTTTCAGGGAGAAATGATAATTTTCCGGTGATCTTCTCAGCCAGACCGCAGAGGTAGGGAAGCAGAGCCAATATCATAAAAGCGGCAGCACCAAGTACAACTGCGACGACCGCCAGTATAAGAGTCGACTGCGGACCGAGAGCGGTAACCGCCAATGCAGGTAAAATAAGGATCGCCAGGGAAATGATGTCAAAGATAAAGGCGTGGGCAAAACTGGACAATATCGGCCCTAAAGGCAGGCCCATCCTGTTTTTTACAAGATAGATGTAGATCAGGGTCCCTAACCGCGCCGGAAGCAGGTCGGAAAAAAAATTCCTCACCAGGGTAATCAGAAAAAGTGCTACGGAATTGACCCGATACCCGGAGACATTCAAGACCAGCTGATATCTCCAGGTTCTGAAAAAGCTCATGGAAAAGGAAAAAATCAGGAAAAGAAGCACCCATATCATCGGTATGTTTCTGATGATATCCACTACCTCGTTCAGCGAAACCTTGGACATCAGATAACTGAATATCCCGATGGACACCAACAGGGAAAATACCAGGAACTGGAGTTGCCTGCGCATCCCGGTTCCGTTGTGTGCTGACATTTTGATTCTCTGCAAATTTTTCGGCGGTTTCCGAAGCTGATACAGTCAGGACTTCCTGGATAACAACATCAGAGGAAAACTAATTATCTATCTTAAATTATATGAATAAACATTGGTGTCTAATGTGATTTTCAAGATTCCCTAAGAGCATTGAGCTATAAATTTCTAAATCGAATGGGTTTGGCAGGCCGCCCTACGGCAACAGCCCACGCAGGTATTTCTCCTTCTACTGAAGCGTGCGCCCCGATTATCGATTCTTTTCTTACCGTAGCCCCTGATTTCAATTCAGCTCTGACTCCTAGCCAGCACCCCGGTTCAACCACAGTCGCCGCTTCAATAACAGCTCCCAAACCTTTTTGAGGATCGTAATCAGATTGATCCTGGGAACCTTCGCCAATAACGCAATAAGCTGCAAGAAGGACGTTTTCCCCAATTGTTACCGGTAAGTTCCCAACAATTCGGCACCTGCTTCCTAAATTGGCTCCGGATTCTACAACTATTCTGCTATTTCTTGCAGTCAAACGGGTCGCCTTACCGATAAACACATCCTGATCAACAATAACTCCATAATCATCGCCATCGTAGCCACGAGCATCCAAGGTTACATGATCGCTCACAATCACACGATCACCGATGCTGATTCGATAAGGCTGGAACAGATCTACAAAGCGTCCAAACAATACGCCGTGCCCGCATTGGCCCAAGAGACGCGGATACCACTTTTGCCGCAACAACAGGCCAAGAGCACCCGGGCACCATCGTAAAAATCTGTAGAAAAAGGACTGCATTAGAAACAACTTTTGGCTGGAACACCAACTACATGAGAGCCAGAAGGAATATCTCGTATCACTAAGGAATCATCAGCTATCTTACTTTTGCTGCCAATAAACACTCCATCTAAGATGGTAACCCTTTCCCCAATTTCAACATGATTTTCAATTATCGTATGGCCTTTAGAAACTAAAGGCTGTTTAATCATAGGTCTACTCAGATCTGAGGAAGCATGGCCTGCACCTGATATGCAGGTATATGGGCCAATAGTGCAAGACTCCCCCACAGTTAAGCCTTTGAGAGATCCAAGACGACAATCATCTTTTATCTTGGTCGCCTTTCCGATGGTGATTGCAGCCCCCGCACAGTTTAAGATTGTGCCGTCTCCAATCGAGACATTTCCTTTTAAGACAATTCCTTCACCACTATTTTTTATCCCAAGAGTTACGTTATCTCCAATCACCACGTTATCTTCAATATGCAATTTTCGAGGCTGTAGAAAAAAAATATTTGTCCCCAGTTGCACATGCCTTCCAATGTGATCTGAAATCATTGACAAGCCAAGTCGCCGTAGACTACGCCCCAATCCACCCGGTAATGACATACAGACAAAGTTAATAACTTCATAGAGCATGAGATCAACAATACTGCCATCGCCAACCACCGATTGCTGGTATTTTTTAATGGAACTGCCTGGTTGTGACAGTTGTTCCTGAACGGGTCCGGTATTTATCTTAGACATTGTTTAATCTACCAGGCTTCCCATCATATTCTTTTATCTCCTGCCAATTGATCGATATCTTCATCAATTGGTGTTGTATGATTGTACGACAGATAAACAAAGTAACCAACTACGCCAATTGTCAGCATTTTGAGTCGAAGTAACAGTCCCATGGCCAGTGTTTCAGCTCCGGGTATGCCAATAAGCAGAAAGTAGAAAACAAAAACGGATTCAAAAAACCCCATATTTCCCAGTAAAGTAACTGGAACCTGCGCCACAAAGAGGGCGGTTGGAACAAGGGCACAAGTACTGATGAATTCCGGTCTGACGCCAAAAGCCATAAAAGCCACATAGACATTGAGGCAGGCAAGCGCATAGAAAAGAACGGTTATGTAGATAATTTTCAGAGAGAGAGATCTGTCTTTTCTAATGGTAGTAAACGAGATTTTCATCTCATCATGCAGCTTTTCCAATCGACTGTAAATTTTCTGATAAATCTTTTCCAGCACTTCAGTAAACGATGTTAACCACCTAATACCGGAAGCAGAGGCGGATTTATGTAACAATGAGAAAACCGCTTGGGCAAATCGATGGAGCAGTTTAAGGGACTGCCGGAACCGCCAAATCAACAATATAATAAGAATCAGGGCTATTGAAATAATGGACGGAACATAGATGTATGGACTTTTATAGAGACCTGCTTTCATCAACGGTGAGATGATAACCAGAACCATGAGCATAAAAACACCGGTGAATCGTTCGATAAAAATTGCAATGGCTGAAAAAGATTGGTTCTTGATAATTTTCCCACTGTAATACGATCGCGTAACATCTCCACCGACGGTAGACGGCAATAAATTTGAGAAGAAATAACCAATCAAGTAAATTCTGATTAGCATGAGAAATGGGATTTTTTTCTCGTGAAGATCAAGAATCATTTTCCATTTCAAACAACTAACTACCAACATAACGGGAGTAAGGAGAAAAGAGAGGGCAAAATAAAACCAATCGATATGTGAGACAACTTCAACAAGCTGGTCGGTTTGAACAAAGGAAAGTAATATCCAGAAAAAACAACCACTGATTATTACCTTTACGATTAAAGATCTCTTAGATATTTTTTCCCCCATTAGCCTATTTTAATAGAGGATAAGCACTCTTTATGGTATTCCACTCTCTTGCCGGCGACATGAACAGTATCTTTGTGGGAGTTCTTAGAAACCAACAGTGAAGTCTGAAATCAGACCCAACAATAAAATTATAAAGCGTCGAGGATCTGTCCTACGAGCTCAACACTATCACGCGATTTTTTCTTTTCAAGTTCAACAATCGGCCTCATCTTTTCAGCTAATCCATGACGGTTTTCCCAACACTTCGTCATAAGGGCTGATAGGTTTTCTATTGATAAGTCTTCGAAATCGATGGTCCAGTCACCCATGCCGACCGTTTTTAAAAAGCCGGCACTTTTGGGGTATGCATTGATTGAAATTGGGGGTGTACCAACGGCAGAACAAAAAATCAGTGTATGGGTTCGCAGTCCCGCATGCACATCAACCTTTCCTAACAAACCAGTTAATTCCTGATAGGTGTAATCACAATTACCGATCACTTTTATTCGTGACTGATAACGGCTCTGCCGTAAACATTCCAGGGTTATTTTCATGTCCATAATCTGGCTCACGGTGAACATGATATCTACATCTAGTTTTTCAATCAGGTCATCGGCTGTTCCAGCAATAACTGTGCAAAATTTCTCTCGATTTAATGTTCCGGTCTCACTCCAATTATCAATATATGCATTGACATTAAGCCCAATTGTACCTTTGCTATTCGTAAAAAGAGATTCCTTGGCAATAATCTCGTCGAGACGTTTCTGGGAAGGTACCTGGGTATTCAAGGCACAATCAGCATGGATGACGATCTCAGGGTGGGTGAGATTGTTTTCTTCGATCAGGTTTTTAGTCTGTATGTCCCTTGTGATAACCAGCGGTGAAGCATCAAGCACTTTCTGCAGGGCAACTCTCCCAACTTCATGATCAATGGGACCAATGGATGAGTTATAGAATACAATGGGAATATCCTTCTTTCTGCAAAATGGAGCAAAAAGGGATATGGATTTAAGATTGTTGAATAACGGATTGTGAAATTTGCGATCAAATAAAATATTGTCGGTAATTAATACCAACTCGGTATCAGTCATGGCACGATAAAGCGGCCAGCCAAAATTCTTCAAGGCCAGATTCCATGGCATCAGACCTATGGGTTTAACCGGATGATGACCAAAACTTTTTTTCACAAAACTTGTGCTCAAGGTCGGAATTTTAAACTCAATATCAGAGCGCTTCAGAGCAAAGTCATCCAATAAGTTACCCAAGATTGCGTTATCACCGGCATTACGGCCGGAATTGTTGCCTAATACAGTAATCTTCTTCATGAAAACCCCAAAAACTGACGTATGACCAGCACCATCATAATCAGGCTCAAGTTGATAGCGAAAGAAACATTTTATTTCTGTAACCACCCTTGTTCGACATACCACTCAGCCGTTTCAATTATGCCATCTTTGTTTGAGTGTATCGGTGAATATCCCAATACATTTTTCATTTTCGATATATCAAAATGTCGATCCTTTGAATAAAACGCAACCCTTCGCCTGTAAATGGGCGGCTCAATTTTCAATGGCTTGCAGAGCAATTCACACGCGTCGGCGAGAAGGAAAAACGGCCCGATGGGTAATCTGACCACCCTAGTTGTCTTATTGAAATGGTTTGCCACAATATGGGCAATTTCGGCAATGCCGATTGGTTCTTCCGCTCCGGAGATAAACGTTTCTCCTTGGGCGGCGGGATGAGTGGCAGCAACTATGAAGGAATTGGTTAAATCATCCACATGGACAAGGTGATACATGCAATGCCCCTTCCCCAACAGTGGAAAGTAGGGCTTCAAAGCCATCTTGAATAATTTGAGCAGGCGTCTATCGCCAGGGCCGTAGATTGCTGCCGGTCTGATAATTGTGTAGGGCAATGGATTTTCTGAGGCAAAGTCAATCAGCCACTCCTCAGCCTGGAGCTTGGTTCTCTGATATCCATCACCCGGCGC
The DNA here is from genome assembly GCA_013042695.1 of Desulfobacterales bacterium. Taxonomy (GTDB): domain Bacteria; phylum Desulfobacterota; class Desulfobulbia; order Desulfobulbales; family Desulfocapsaceae; genus JABDPQ01. The sequence continues at coordinate 15,928 of JABDPQ010000224.1, forward strand.
AAATCGATACTCTTCAGTTGCCGGTGGATCTTCAATGTGCCCATGAACTCCGATTGTGGAAATATGGATGTATCTTTTGAAATCAGGATTTTTAATTACTTCTTCGGCAATAATTTGAGTCGAGCCGACATGAACATTCCAATAATCCTCCTCCGTGCTTTTAGCCTCCCTGAAAGCTGCCGCAACATGGAATACATACTGCTGCCCGGCCAAGGCCTCCTTCATGATTTCTTGGTCAGAAACATCTCCTCTAAACCAGGTAACATCAAGATCTTTTAGCGGTTCCAGGTTTGAGCTTTTCCTGGCAACAGCACTCACTTTCAGTCCACACTCAACTAGTTTCCGGGTCAGAACGATCCCTGTAAAACCTGTTGCTCCGGTAACGAGAACCGGAGTATCGGGAGGGATTTCACACAGTGATTTATCCATTTTATATAAACTCCATCATTCGGTTATTAATTGCCGTTTTATCTCTATAAAAACGGGTTTAATTAGTTTAAAAAAAGCCAAAGAGATTTTGGTGTGTGCGGTATAGCCACAAAGATAAATGAATAGGCTGCCAGTAGAAACATCACAATAAAAATTAATGTAAAAAGCCAACCATTGAGATATCTGTGGCTCCGCCCGTATACAATGCCCAGCATGGGTACAATGGAAAAAAGATATCTCCCCTGGGCCTGGAAATCCTTCGTCCATGAATGGTTAAG
>JABDPQ010000225.1 GCA_013042695.1 Desulfobacterales bacterium
GAAGAAAAGTAATCAACACGACAAAACACATACCGCGAAGCCCTGCTACGATGTTCACTCGCCAGATATGAGTGCATTTCAGGATGGCTCTCAGATCCTTGAGCTGCTCTGTCAGCAAATATCCTGCAACCGACTTGGGTTTTTCAAGCTGGTTTTGGTCAACCTTGTTAAGCTTGGTAAACAACAGATACGTCCATACAGCCAGGATGATCGGCAAAGAGCCATATATCGTCAGAATTTCTCGCCAGGATAAATAGGCCAGAAGCAGCCCGGTAGCAATTGGGCCGATTATATCACCGATGCTCCCGCCCGCTCCATGAATGGCAAATACGGTTCCCCGCTTCTCAGCATACCTCGAACCGAGTTCTACCAATGCTGGTAACTGCCACACCGAGCCCGCAGAGGCAATGATAATCATGCCGACAAACAAGAGACCATAAACCGGCGCAGCTGCAACGATTAGCCAACCAGCACCGAACAGGATAAGGCAGATGGTTAGGATATGCGCACGATACCTGTTGAGGTAATCAGACAGTATTCCACCGGGGAGTGAAACGACACCTGCTACAATTTCTCTCACCGTTATCAATGCACCTACTTGAACAGGAGTAATCAGAAAGGTTTCCTGGATTCTTGGAAGCAGAATAGCAAAACTCTGTCCCAAGAAATGGAATACAGCGTGTCCAAAGAAAAAACAGAGAATTATCAGTGAATTCTTATTTGTTATCCAAGAACGTTTGATCGGAGCTCACTCCCACATTCAGGCTTCCTAAAAATCTGCTACGAATTGACCAAGGAAACGAAAGCGGTCATTACAGTTCAGTGAGCGATGCACCAAGCAAACCGATCAATTCTTTAGTACTCGCCTCATTTACCGGCAGCAATGGCGGACGGACATGACGCCACCTTTGATCTCCTCGTTTTTCTGCCAATAACCCCTTCATTGCCGGAATTGGTGCGTAGCCTTCAATATTTTTCCGAAATGTGATCATTTCATCATTAGACTGTTCGAGATCACCTGCCAAATCACCGACAGCCAGATCATAGACCTGCCTGATTTTAGCAGGATTTACGTTGCATGTAGCTGAGATACACCCCATGCCGCCGTGCTCTACCCCATGCTTTAAAAAGGTTTCAGAGCCGGGAAAAACTGCAACATGAGGAGCTGCGGCGATCACCGCCTTGGTGTTCTCAAAATCTCCAGAGCTATCTTTGTAGGCAACAACTATATCCGAAAAATCAGCTGACAGGCGACCAGCTAGATGTGGCGTAAATCCGATTCCAGCCATGGGAGGAATATGGTACATGCAGATCTTGAGATCTGGGTGATTAACCGTCTCGATCAATCGAGCAAAATAGGCATACAACCCGTCATCGCTGGCATTCTTATAAAAAAATGGCGGCAGAGTCATCACTGCAGCACATCCCCTATCCACTGCATGACGGCACAATGTCACCGTGTCTGCAAGATTACAGAGACCGGCACCGGGCATCAGCACTGCAGGATCAATCCCACCATCAATTAGCGTGTCTACTGCATTCAGCCGTTCCTCAACAGTCATGCTGAGTGCCTCACCGGTAGTGCCAAATGGGGAAATATAGTGAATCCCCTGCTCAAGAAGCCAGTGGGCTTGAACAACGTAGAGGTCAGGATTGAAACTCAGGTCATCGTTGAATGGAGTCAGAATTGGCGTCATTACGCCGGTCATCTTGTTTTTATTCATGTTTATTAAAACCTTTATTTAAAGTTCAACTGGCTGTTGCCTACTAGTTGCCAGCATAATAATAATTTGACAGGACTCTAGGCTCTTTTTTCCAGAATATCAAGTATCTCATCTAATGATTGGTCCATTTCACCGCCAAAGTGTTCAGCCAACTTCATGTTGCCGCACCACGTCAATTTGTCTTTCGTAGCCGATGCCATTGTACTCGGAAGGCTCATTTCAGCGAGTGTTTCTGCTACGGCTTCCATTTCATGGGCCATGCGCTTTGCATTTATAACCCCCTTCGCCATCTGCAAGCGCACCGTCTCTGTAAATGTATTTTTCTTCATGGTTTTTGCAATCGAATCCAAAACGATTGAATCCACCTGGTATCGGTGAGTCGCCGTTAGCATTTCCATTAAAATTGCCAGAAATCCCTTCATGAAAATACTGCGAAACATCTTAATCGCCGATGCCTGCCCTGAGGATAACCCAACACAGGTTATATCCATTCCATAAGGCTGCATCGCAGTTTTAAATTGCTGGGCACCGCTTCCTGATGCAAGACACGGAACACGGTGGGAAAATGCTGGAATTCCACCCATCATTGCAACATCTGCAAACCGAGCACCGGTATTTTCAATAATTTCGCCAACTGCCGCCATGGTACCAGGAGAGGCAGTATTAACATCTACATACAACTGGTCTTGAGTGAGAAGTGCTGCTGCTTGTCCAGCAACTTGCAGTGCAACTGCCCCTGTTACACAAGAGATGATAATTTCGGAATCTTGAATCAATGCCTCGAGGTTTTCTTGTGCAAGCGCCCCCGTTTCTTCGGCTCGCCTGAGAATAATCTCATTATCCGCAGGTACTGAAAGAAGTGAATCAAAAAAAGAAATCTCTGTGAGACCGGCCTGTACCAATCCCATGGAAAGTCCATGAGCGGCACCACCGAAACCAATGAATCCAACCTTCATTTTTCACTCCTGCTTACTCTCTGAGACGCTCATGGCAATGGTCGCTCACCGGTTTATGCTTCTTTTTCTTCGAGTTTCGTTTGCTCCTTGATGATATCTGCGCATCTGACATGATTGAATATGCCGCAATAACAAAATTCAGCCAGCATTTTTGCTCCCTCTTCAGGTGTTGCCTTGCCTTTCTTGACACGCCGCATGACATAATTAACAAATTTAGGCGGAATCATATGATGCCCACACATGGTTGTTACCGCCAACGTTGTTTCATCTGGTAACGTATCTTTTTTGCCCCAAACTCCAAGAGAGTAATTGATTGAGTGTGGGGTCACACCCGCTTCTTTACAGGCTGGAATCACCTCGGAGAGCACCCCGGAGATGATTACCGACATACCAAGATCTTTTTCTTTGATCTGCTTTAAAAATTCGACGACCTGCTCCTTTTTGGTAAATATTCCGCGAATGCGAGACTTATCAGAAATATTTTCCTTTATTTCCTCAATTGAATATTTAAGTTTCGGACCAGTCTTGACATCACCCCAGTTTTCAGAGCCAACGGCTTCAGCAACGGCAATAAACTCAAGAGCTTTAGGTTTTATACCAACGTCATTTACACCTTTGGTCTGGTACATAAACCAGACGTAATCCATCTTCTGGGATTCTATATCACCGGAACGGTGCAGCGAATGGGTCATGCCAGTTC
>JABDPQ010000231.1 GCA_013042695.1 Desulfobacterales bacterium
AACTGGCACCGCATGAGCCGGTCAGTCAGTATCGCCACAATGGCTACGAGGATAACGCCGATGCCCATCTTAAAAGGCAGATTATGGGTCGTGAAGTGGTGGTCGCCATCACTGATGGACGACTGGATTTCGGCACCTGGGAGCAGGTTTTTTACGGTGAATTTGATGGGAGGAGAAAAAAGAGGGTACTCATAAAAATAATAGGCGAATAAAAAGCGGGACGTAAACGTACTCTATCTTTTTCAATCAGGCGGGAGTATCTCCTTCAGATTGTTGGTGATGAACGACTCCAGGGGTCCATTTTGGGCGTACTCGAGAATCGGTACATAGAAGGGGAGGGGAGCCTGATGCTTGTAAGAGAGTTTCACCATATCCTTTTCGGTGGTGATAAAACCGTTTGCCCCCGTTTTTGATGCAAGCCGCAGGAGATCATTTATATCATCTACCTGGTAAGAATAGTGATCTATGAAAGTCTTTGTACTCTTCAGCACTATCCCGTGCTGTTCAACCATTTTGTAAAATCTGTCAGCATGAGCAATTCCTGAAAATCCCAACAGATTCTGAGGGATTTCCGGCAGGCTGACCACCGACTTTTTGATCGATGATGGAAAAATAACGTAATGGAGAAATTGAACGTAGACAGGCGACACCCGGAAGACCGGTGTACCTTCAAAGCGCCCATGCAGTAACTCCTCACATTTGCTGGCCCGCTCAGTATTGTGCTCGGTCACTCCGGTCAAAACGAAGGCATCGGATCGATGCAAGGCGGATACAGGCTCCCTAAGCTCACCACCAGGAAAAACCCTGCTGGTGCCGGCAAAATGATCAGCATCGAACAAGACAAGATCAATATCCCTTTTCATTTTGAGGTGCTGAAAACCATCGTCCAGGAGGATTAAATCGCACTGAAAGGATCTGATCACCTCATCAACGACCAGATGCCGTTTCTTGCCGGTGGCAACGACAATCCCTTTTAGCCTTGAGGAGAGAAGAACAGGTTCGTCTCCTGCCTGCTCTGCTGACATCAAAATTTCGGAGCCGTCGGAAACAATGTTTACCGGTTCATTCGACTCTCCTTTATAGCCCCGGCTTACAATTGCCACCTTGAAGCCTTTATCGGCCAGGAAACGGGCCAAATAAATCACCATTGGGGTCTTGCCGGTTCCGCCCATGGTCAGGTTGCCGACCGAAATAACAGGGACATCGAAGTCATGGCTGGCAAGAAGTCGTTTTTCATAAAGCAGGGCGCGCAGCTTCATCGCGGAACCATACAGCGGACTGAACGGTCGTCCAAGAAAGTAGAGTGAGGTGAAAAAATTCGGGTTCATGTAAAAACGCCGAGATTCGAGTGGTGCTCAGCTATCATGCTGGATTGACCAGTGAATTATCTGTGTCATTGTTATAGTATCAGACGCCGGTTAAAGCAAACATTTCGGTTGCATGGTAGGTGTCCTAACCAACTCACACGGGAGCTTGAAAATTTGTCTTTTCGCCCGGTCTACACGCTGCGACTGGTAAATTAATCCATGTAATATCGATTATTTGTATGCGGCCAAAATTCAACTTACGTCTTAACGCTGAACGGAAATCTTAATTTTTCAGGTCCCCCATTGAGTAATAAGTGCTTTCTGTTTTGCAAAAAAATCAGGAAATGACTAATATCACCAGGTGTTGGTTTTTACCAGCACTCCCATTTTGTAGATTGTTGGGTGTGAAAGAAGTTAAAATAAAAATTTCATTAGGGAGGAATTCATGAAATTGAACGTGAGAACAAAGATAATTGGAGCTGCTGCGGGCTTGTTGTTGGCCGCTTCCATTCCGGCAGCCGGTTTGGCTGAAGACATGATCAAGCTCGGTGTTGTCGGCCCTCATAGTGGAGATCTGGCTTCCTATGGTCTACCCAGCGTCAACGCTGCCAAGATTCTAACTGAACAGATCAATGCTGCAGGCGGAATCAATGGTAAAAAGATCGAGCTCCTCGTCGAAGATACTGTCTGTGATGCCAAGACCGCTACCGACGTTGCCACCAAGCTTGTCTCAGGCGGTGCTCAAATTGTCCTGGGCGGTATCTGCTCCGGTTCCACCAAGGCTGCAC
>JABDPQ010000235.1 GCA_013042695.1 Desulfobacterales bacterium
TTGAATTTTACCAGAAGTGTTTCTGTCGTCTCTCGCGCCAGATCTGGAGACCAGTCCGGATGTGAACGTTGAGCCACCAACTCGAGGCCACTATTGTTTTTTAAGACTTCCAGTACACCACTGCTCATAGCTGCGGCATTAGAATCGGCTGGCTGCCCCATGATTAAGGCAACGTTGCCTTCAATTTTCCCTTTTTTCTGTTTAAACCAATCCAGCATAGCCTCGCCTTGCAACTTCCCTACCGACCAGCTGTCCTGCATGACCATAAAATCCAGAGGGCCGTTTTGGAGCATCGAATCATAGCCGATAACCTTAACCCCTTTTGCATTAGCCAGCTTTACCAGATTACCGGCTGTACCTGTATTAACCGGCTGCAGCACAAGAACCTCGATGCCTTCTTCGAGCATCTTCTCAACCTGCCGCAATTGCGTCAGTTCGTCATTGCTGCTGGAATCAAAGAGTATTTGCGCCCCTAAAGATTCGGCTCTAGCCGTGAACAATGTTTTGTCTGTTCGATATCGCTCCTCCTGCATGGTTTTCAGGATAAAACCGATTTTTGTATTTTGGCCAAACGCTTCCCCTGAACCGCAAAATGGAGATATAAGCAAAAGAGACATGGCCGACATCACCAAACTCGCTGCCAAGGAAATCAAAGAAAATCTTCCATACTTCATATTATTTCCTCCCCGGGGTTGAGCAACGTGTAAAATTCATCTCCATAAAAAATGAAGGAAAAGAATTTATGCTTTTTTACGCTTCTGCAGTACATCAAACCAGACGGCCAGAATGATAATAAGCCCCTTAATGATCAATTGGTAAAACGTAGGTACTCCTAACAAACTCATACCATTATTGAGAATACCGATAATAAAGGCTCCGATCACGGTACCACCGATGGTGCCGATCCCCCCTGAAAAACTGGTGCCGCCGATGATTACTGCTGAGATGGCATCCAACTCGAACATGGTTCCCAGATTGGGAGATGCGCCATTAAGTCGCGATGCCAGCAATATACCTGAGAGTGCCGACAAGGCGGTAACCGTAGAATAGACAATCAATTTCATACGATAAACATTGATGCCTGAGAGTCGCGCCGCTTCTTCGTTACCCCCCATCGCATAAAGCCTTCTGCCAAATTTTGTGTTTTGCAGGGCAAACATGCCGACAAAGGCGATAACGACAAAAATTGCCACCGGGTAAGGAATACCGCGATATGCTGTAAAAACGTAGAAACAGAGTGCCAATCCAATAACAGCGACAACGCTTGACGAAATTATCTCCTGTTTCCTTATTCTGACGCCATATTTCTTTTTCTGCTGGATATCCCTGTAGAGGGCAAAGAGAAAGAGTGCTAAGGCCGCAATAATGATTATCCCGGAGATGCCCGCTGGAATAAAGTCGCCGCCAATTTTCGCAAACGACGGGTTGGTAACAGGCACCGAACCACCCTTTGACAGGGTCAGTGCCAGACCTCTGGCAATGGTCATCATGCCCAGAGTGATAATAAAGGGTGGAATGTTATAATGCGCCACCCAGAACCCGTTCCACAAGCCGACGAGAACTCCGCTGATGAGTATAGTGAGGGCTACTGCAAGCCACATATTGACACCGGCCTGCATTAAAAGCGTGACGGTGATTGCCGCTAAACCAACGATTGAACCAACAGACAAATCTATGCCATTGATCAGAATCACCATCGTCATTCCCACCGCAATGATCCCAACAATTGTCGTCTGCCTGGCCAGATTCGTCAAATTTCTGGGTGTAAAAAAAGCTTCATCTGCAAAGGTAAAAAAGAGGGCTAAGATCACCAGCGCAACTAATGTCCCGTTGTCTCGCAAAAACTTTAGAGCTACCTGGATGTTCGTATTTTGTAAAACAGTCGATGCTGACCCACTCTGTTCGTTATTGTTCATGGGGCGATACCTCCTCTTTTTTACTACCGGTTGCATATTCCATGATGAGTTCTTTAGTCGCTTCATCACGTGTCAGTTTTGCGACGATTTCGCCCTCACACATGACCATAATTCGGTCGCTCATCCCCATCACTTCAGGTAATTCCGAGGAAATGATAATTACGGTCACGCCTTCTTCGACTAAATCATTCAACAGGTTGTAAATTTCAACTTTTGCGCCGACATCGATACCACGGGTCGGTTCATCAAGGACCAGAACCTTCGGCCGTGTATTGAGCCATTTTGCGACAATAACTTTCTGCTGGTTACCACCGCTGAGGGTATCTATGGCGACATCAAGCCCCGGCGTCTTAATGTTCAACTTTTCCACGTAGCTCCTGGAAAGCTGCCTTTCTTTGGCTTTATTAATAACACTCCACATATTTGACACAGTCTCCAGAGAACTGATCATCATATTATGGAGGACACTCTGGCCGAGCACCAGCCCCATGGCCTTGCGATCCTCAGTAACCAGACCTATACCACGATTAATCGCCTCTCGAGGAGATTTGAGACCGAGTCTCTCTCCTTCCAGATACACTTCTCCTCGTGCTTCCTTTGGAAATCCACCAAAGATACCGGTTACCAGTTCGGTTCTGCCTGCCCCCATCAACCCTGAAATACCGAGGATCTCACCTTTATAGGCATTGAAAGAAGCACCTTTGACATGCTTCTCACCAGGAATAACCGGATGATCGACTTCAAAATCCTTGACCTCCAGAACCTTTTCTCCACGCTTAAACTCCTTTTTGGGGAACATATCTTTTATATCCCGCCCGACCATGCGGCTGATGATCTGCTCCAAGGTGATTTCCGACATCGGCGTCACCTCGCCAATTGTCTTGCCGTCACGCAGGACTACCATACGATCGGCAATCTGCTGCAGTTCTTCCATCTTGTGGGAGATGTAGGACATGCACACCCCTTGCTCCTTTAATCCCCTGATGATTTCAAAGAGTGCTGCAACTTCTTTATCGGTAAGCGCGGATGTCGGTTCATCGAAAACCAGAATTTCGGCCTTTTTAGAGAGCGCTTTGGCAATTTCAACCATTTGCTGCTTGCCTACCGTCAACTCTATAACCTTATCGGTCGGATTAAAATCGGTGATATTCAACTCGTCGAGCAGCTTCTGAGTCTCAGAATATAATTTACTCCAGTT
>JABDPQ010000239.1 GCA_013042695.1 Desulfobacterales bacterium
TATGTCAGCCATTGGCTACGGCTCAGACCGACCAATCGTTCCAAACATCAGTGAAGAAAATCGGGCTTTGAACAGAAGAGTTGACTTCGTTTTGAACGTCAAAGACGTTTCAGGCACGGGTCCTGCAAAGAGAGAAGCAGGTAAGGTGCCACTGTAAAAATTTTGACACCTGTTTTTTTCACTCACACCTACAGGATTTTCTTATGGCTGATAGTTCAGACAAGGCAAAAAAAGAAGCCTCAACTGGCGGTAGTAAGAAGAAGCTCATCATAATTATCGGAGCCGCTGTTTTGGTTCTTCTTATTGGTGCAGGTGTTGGGGCCTATTTCTTTTTGAAAAAAGAGCCACTGGAAGAGAAAAAAGACCCCGGTCTTGAAGTTCCAGTTCCTGAAATAAACCAGCAGGCAGAAATCGGTCCAATGATTGATATCAGTGAATTCATCGTAAATATTATCAGCGATGAAAATAACCACTATGTCAAGGCTGCTCTTACCATAGAGCTCTCCAGCGAGCCTGCAAAAGAAGAAGCAAACAAACGCATGCCACAGATCCGTGATGCCATCTTATTGCTGGTTGGCAACAAAACATTCGAAGAATTGCACGATCTTCAGGGGAAAAAACAACTCAAAGCTGAACTCCTGAGCAAAATAAATGCGATCCTCTACTCAGGTCAGGCAAAGTCAATATACTTTACCGATTTCGTCGTACAGTAGATACGTATCTCCAAGGATAAATGATTGTGGAACCAATTCTTTCAAAACAGGAAATAGATGATCTCCTCAGTGCGATCAAGCAGGAAAGTAGTACTGCTACTGCCAAAGTTCGTGCTGCCAATACGCAACAGCAAATAGACTATACCAGTCTGGATTTGTTACAGATATCGAGTAAGCGTGATGACCAGATCAGAATTCCAAATTTTGATGTTATCCTGGATGCATTCAGTCATAATTATACCGTTTCATTGTCCAACCAGCTGCAAAGAACCTTTACAATTAAAAGAACCGGCCTTGAATCAATGCCATTCAAGGAATATCTGCTTTCCAAAAATAGTCCAGGCTCCATTGGCGTACTGAATTTAGCGCCTCTAAAGCATGGCGCTCTATTGGTATATGACCCTGAGCTCTCTTTTGCGTTGATTGAAATCATGCTTGGTGCTTCAACGGAGCTTGATTTGCTCAAACTTGAGCGCAATCTCACCAAAATTGAACTAACTGTACTAAAAGCCACGCTAGACAATGCGTGTACAGATCTCGATACTGCTTTCAGGCCAATTACCAAGCTTGAATCGAGTCTGTTGAAGATAGAGAACAATCCACGGCTGGTATCAATTACCGATCCCGATGCGGAAGTAATTGTCGGTACTTTCCAAGCTGTCTGCGGAGAGATGTCCGGTTCTATGGAAATGGTTTTCCCCTTAGCCACTCTTGATCCATTTAGAGATGAGTTTAGGGATCTTCTTAGTGTCAGCACGCTGAAGCATGGTGGATGGACCGATATCATTATTGAAGAACTCAAAGAGATGACCGCCACAATTATCGCTCAGTCCGGCCTTATTGAGATGACGGTTGGTCAACTCCTTGACTTCAAAAAAGGTGATATCGTCACCCTCAACTATGACCTCAATTCTCCACTGAGAGTTCTCGTGGAAGAAAAATTAAAATTTTTTGCAGTTCCCGGCGTACATAAAGGTAAAAAAGCTATAAGTCTCACTGGCATTTATGAATAAGTCATAGCAAGGAGAAAACATGGAGACACCGAAGAATACCGATACTGATACCAGGCCTGATCCAGAAGAGCTCAAAGAGCTTCTCGATAATGATGGCATCTCACCCATGCCTGGTCATGATGTGGAGCATACTTCTGAAGACCGCGACAGCCGCAGCCTGGAATTTCTCTATGATGTTCCTCTTCAAGTCTCCGTAGAGGTTGGCCGGAGCAGGATTCTATTACGGGATTTGCTAAAAATGGGCGAGGGCTATGTGATCGAGCTCGATAAAATTGCCGGAGATCCGTTAGATCTTTACGTCAACTCAAGACTCATAGCCAGAGGTGAGGCAGTTATGGTTGGAGAAAAATTCGGAATACGGTTGACCGATGTGGTCAGCACGAGTGACAGGTTAGAAAAACTTGGCTGAATTAAAAACCAAACATGAAAATCAAAGTTTATTTTGCAGCTGTATCCGCCATATTGTCTTTTGCGTTCTTCGTTGAGCCGGCATCTGCTCTTACTCAAGAAAATATATCTATTTTTGGTTCTTCATTGAGAATGATCTGGGGACTTTTGATTGTTCTCGGCATTTTACTCATCATTTATGGTCTAGTGAAAAAACGAATAACTTCGTTTCATGGCGGTGGAAAAGGGATCATTAAGGTTATTGAGACACGCCACCTTCTCCCGAAAAAGACATTATTTCTTGTAGAAGTGCGAGGCAAGGAGTTTTTGCTCGGCTCCGGGAGTGATTCTCTCCAGCTTATCAGCCCTCTCGATACTTTCGACCCCACACCTTCTTTCGATGAGCTATTGCAAAGCAAGGAACAAGATCGTCCGGTATGAAATTTTCACCAAAATATATAGCGTCTCTGCTGGTTGTCGTCATTTTTATCAGTATGCTGCCTGCACACGTTTTTGCCATTAATGTTCCGACTATTTCATTTGGTGTTACTGAGGCAGAAACCCCCCAACAGGTTTCCACTGCTCTGCAGATTTTATTTCTGCTGACAATTCTCTCAATTGCACCGGCAATTTTATTGATGACGACCTGTTTTACGAGAATTGTTATTGTATTAGGATTCGTTCGGCAGGCCATGGGTACACAGAATATGCCGCCAACTCAAGTAATCATTGGGTTGTCACTGTTCCTGTCCTTCTTCGTCATGTCTCCTGTTTTTAACAGCATTAATGACACCGCCCTGCAACCATATCTGGATGAAAAAATTTCACAACAAGAGGCATTAACATTGGCTTTGAAGCCGATGAGAGATTTCATGTTTTCACATGTAGAGGAAGATGAGCTGATGCTGTTGGCCGAAATCACGCTCGAAAATGATCCCGGGGATCAAGAAGATATTCCGACAATGACTTTGATTCCCGCATTTATGCTATCTGAAATGAAAAAAGCCTTTCAAATGGGTTTTATGATTTATTTGCCATTTCTCGTCATTGACATGATAGTGGCTTCAATACTCATGTCGATGGGTATGATGATGCTTCCACCTGTAATTATCTCCCTGCCGTTCAAATTGTTGTTATTTGTCCTTGTTGATGGCTGGGGGCTTGTTGTCGGCTCCCTATTAAAAAGCTTTGGTTAATTCTACGTATACCTGGATAATCGAGCATGACACCTGACATGGCGGTAAATGTATGTAGAAAAGCAGTTCAGACGGTACTTCTTGGTGCAGCACCGATGCTGCTTGCCGGACTAATTGTTGGTCTGCTCATTTCAATTTTTCAGGCAGCGACTCAGATCAACGAGCAGACAATGACGTTTGTTCCTAAAATAGTTGCTGTTTTTATCACGCTGCTGATCTTTGCACCATGGATTATCAGGTTACTCACCGCGTTTACCATCGGTATTTTTGATACCATGTCCATTTTATAGCCGATATGGATATTGAACTGGTTCCTATTGAGCAGTTTCAGGTTTTTATAATCTGCGCTGCCCGGGTAGCCGGCTTCATTGGTGCTATCCCAGTTTTTTCAGGACCACAGGCTCCGACGCAAGCAAAAGCTGCGCTTGTTTTTGCGAGCTCACTCGTGCTTTTTCCGTTGATGTCTCCATATGTCCCCGTCGTCAGTTTTGAGTCTCCTACTTTCATTATCTTCCTTATCGCTGAGGTTTTACTCGGAACGATTATCGGACTGATCGCCCGGCTGATCTTTACGGCCGTGGAGTTTGGCGGCACCATTATTGGCTTCCAGATGGGTTTTGCCGCCGCTAATGTTTTTGACCCACAGAATCAGCGCCAAATTTCATTGATATCACAATTTCAAAATGTCTTTGCAATATTCATATTTTTAGCCATAGGCGGGCACCATATATTTCTACAAACCGCGGTTATGTCATATCAAGTACTACCGCCTGGGGGGATCGACTTATCAGGAGAAGCGGTGCCTTATCTGATAGAACTTACCTCACAAATGTTTAGCCTCGGTGTGCAGTTCAGTGCTCCAGTTCTTGCTGTTCTGCTTCTCTCTGGTTTAATTCTCGGCATACTGGCAAGGACCTTTCCCCAAGGAAATGTATTTCTCTTATCCTTCCCGCTGAACATTGGCATTTCGTTTGCCGTCATAGGATTGACACTTAACATGGTTTTTATCGTTCTTAGTCGGGAATTTGACAATCTTGCCAACAGATTTCTGCTCATGATGCAGTTGCTTGTCCCGTAATCATCGCCCATTACAAACTTTTTCCAGCACAGTGGTAATAAGCTATTTCAGGCTCACTTTTTGCATTTCTTCTGCAAAATATATTTATTCTCATTACCTCGAGACCCAGTCCATTAAACATTTCATTGCGTAACGTATGGCTGAAGAAACACCAACCGGGGGGGAACGCACAGAAGCCCCGACGGCTAAACGACGACAGGAATTTAGAGATAAGGGTCAGGTTGCTCAATCAAAGGAAGTTCACACGGCAGCCTTATTAACCATCACCCTTGCTTTCTGGATTTTCTATATGCCCACCTTTTATAAAGGGTTAAGAGAACTTATTTCAGGCTTATGGCAAACCAGTGGCCAATTTCAGCTAAACGCTCCTTCCGTAGTTTATCTCGGTGTATTTGTATTGGAAAACATTGCTTTTCTTATTTTTCCACTCTTTATACTCGTTCTCGTTATCGGCTTCTCGTCAAGTATTTTTCAGTTTGGTTGGCTGGTAACCGCCAAGCCGCTGATCCCAGATCTGAGCAAACTCGACCCCATAAAAGGTTTTGGCAGGATTTTTTCTAAACGATCATTGGTTGAGCTTGTCAAATCACTTGCCAAGGTATCACTCATCGCCTGGATTGCCTATTCCACCGTTCTCAACCGACTTCCAGAAGCACTTATCCTTATTGACACCAGTGCCGTCTCTACCATGCTGTTTTTGGGTACAACGGCAGCTGTCATTCTTGCCAAAGTCTGTGGTCTGTTAATACTTCTTGCCTTCCTTGATTTTCTCTTCATTAAATGGGAAATGGAGCAAAAAATGAAGATGACTATGCAGGAATTAAAAGAGGAATATAAAGAAACAGAAGGAGATCCTCTTATCAAGGCACAGATTCGAGCAATTCAATCTGAAATGGCACGCCGGCGTATGATGGCCGAGGTACCAACGGCAGATGTTGTCATCACCAACCCAACGCATATTTCAGTGGCAGTAAAATACTCCAGTGAGGACATGGAAGCACCGCTTGTCATCGCCAAAGGTGCTGACGTCTTGGCCATGAAAATCCGTGAGATAGCTCGCGAGCATGATGTGCCGATTATAGAAAACCCGCCGGTGGCTCGAATGTTGCATAAATTAGATCTGGGATCAACGATTCCTGAATCACTCTTTAAAGCAGTTGCCGAAATATTGGCACACGTATACTCATTGAAAGGATCTAAATTGTAATGGAAGCAGCAAGCATTAGGAATATAGTTACAAGACTCAATTACAGAGATTTATTACGGCGCAGTGATGTCATAGCATCTCTTGGTCTTGTCGGTATTCTGATGATCATGATCATTCCCCTGCCCTCGATCATGCTCGATCTTTTCCTGTCAATGAATATCACTATCGCCATATTGATACTGATCATTAGCCTGTATACGATCAAGGCAATAGAATTTTCTATATTTCCTTCAATACTGTTGACGACAACCTTATTTCGCCTCGCCCTCAACGTAGCTTCAACACGACTTATCCTGCTCAACGGTGACCAGGGACCGGATGCTGCCGGTTCGGTTATTCAATCTTTTGGGCAATTTGTTGTTGGTGGTAACTATGTTGTTGGAATTGTCGTTTTTGTTATTCTTGTACTGATAAACTTTCTGGTCATCGTGAAAGGTGCTGGTCGGGTAGCAGAAGTTGCAGCACGATTTACCCTTGATGGTATGCCCGGCAAGCAGATGGCCATCGATGCCGATCTTAACGCCGGTTTGATAGATGAAAACGAAGCTCGCCGCAGACGTGCGGAAATTGCAGACGAAGCAGCATTTCATGGTGCCATGGATGGCGCCTCCAAATTCGTAAAGGGTGATGCCATAGCGGCTATCATTATCACGCTGATTAATATCGGCGCCGGTTTTGTCATTGGGGTACTACAAAAAGGAATGCCTATCGCAGAAGCTGCACAAACCTATACCATTCTGACGGTTGGTGATGGCTTGGTTGGTCAGATTCCGGCGCTTGTCATATCGACCTCAGCCGGTCTTCTTGTTACCAGATCAACAAGTGAGAAAGATTTTGGCACCGATTTAAAAGCTCAGTTTACTATCCATTCAATTGCTATCTGGGTAGTTGCCGCCATTTTAATGATATTTGCGCTGATTCCCGGACTGCCGTTCCTGCCATTCTTGGTCTTATCAATATCGCTCGGTATCCTTGGCTATTACCTTGATAAAGATAAGCGCAGTGAAAGGGTCACAGCCGAGATCGAGAAATCGAGTGAGCCAGTGATTAAACAGGAAGAAAATTACGAAGAGATGCTCAACGTTGACCTTCTTGAACTTGAAGTTGGTTATGGGTTAATTCCGTTCGTTGACTCATCCCAAGATGGTGAGCTGCTCTCCAGAATACAGTCGATTCGCAAACAATTTGCCATTAACAATGGTTTCATCGTTCCTCCTATTCATATCAAAGACAACCTGCAGCTTAATCCGAACCAATACACCCTCGCACTCAAGGGTGTGCTCGTGGCACAATCAGAAATGATGCCAGGGCATTTCATGGCCATGGATCCGGGTATTGTAACCGAGACGATCAAGGGCATCCCCACTAAAGAGCCAGCTTTTGGGTTGGATGCCTTGTGGGTCACCGAAGACAAAAAAGAGCGTGCCCAAATGGCTGGTTATACCGTGGTCGACTGTACGACCGTGATTGCCACCCATATCAGTGAAATCATCAAACAACATGCCCATGAAATGATTGGGCGGCAGGAGGTACAGAATCTTCTCGATAATCTGGCCAAAACGTATCCCAAACTTGTTGAAGAAATTGTCCCGACAGTTATTTCGCTGGGCACTATTATGAGAGTTTTACAAAACTTGCTGAGCGAAGGCGTTTCAATCAGAGACCTCAGGTCAATACTTGAGACGATGGCAGACTGGTCCCCTTCGACACAAGATCCGGAAATCCTAACCGAATATGTTCGGCATGCGCTGTCGCGCACGATTAGTTCGGATCTTGCCAGCCATGGAACAATCCCACTGATTACCTTGGCGAAATCTGTTGAAGACGCAGTACTCAATTCCATCCAGCATAAAGAATCAGGCAGTTATCTGGCCATAGATCCGCAGGTAGCCCAGAAAATACTTGATTCTGTTGGTCAGGCTATACCGCTTTTTCAAGGAGGACAGAAGCCGGTTCTGCTCGCTGCACCCCAAATCCGGCCGCATGTCCGTAAACTGACTGAGCGCTACTATCCGGGTCTGGTGGTGATCTCGCACAATGAGATCGTACCGACCTTTAAAGTACAATCATTAGGGACAGTGACACTCGATGCAAGTTAAGGTCTTTGAATCTTCAGATATGGCAAGCGGGTTGCGAATGGTTCGACGCGAACTTGGTTCAGACGCTCTCATTCTTTCCACACGGACTGTTCGAAACGGTAAGCTTGGGATTCTTGGTAAATCTTCTCTTGAAATTACCGCAGCAATTGATGATCCCAGTCACGACATCCTGCTCAAGGGATCAGATGAAGCAGACAAAGACCATCTCATACCATCTGCCCATCGCACATATCTCACAAATAACAAAGTGGTGACCGCGAATCAGCAGTCTTCCCGGCTTAACTCTGCTGATCTTGAGGCGTTGCACAAAGATCGTTTTGAAACATTCAGATCAGATAAAAGCAACCAATTTCT
>JABDPQ010000249.1 GCA_013042695.1 Desulfobacterales bacterium
ATGGAATTCTGAAATCCTTTCCAACAAAATGGGTAGCTTTGAGCTCAGACAACACAAGATCCGCCTTGGTTCCAAAAGAAAGGCCAGCCACCGTAATCGATAATGGCTGGTCGCACTCGCCAATCGCTTGCCAGTTATCGTAGGTCATGCATGCCAGCTGCTTTCCTTTTTTATCCATGATTATCCGTTCAAGGACACGCCTATTGGAGGTGTCGATGAGAATGTATTCATCAGGGAGTGACGCGTTTTCAGACGCTGCTACCGCATACCAGAGTCCACGTTCTTCTGAATCATTTCTGATCTCAAGAACGAAAGAGGCAGGTATTACAAGACGACCGGTGAGCCAATAGCCCCACTGGCCATGAATAAATGTTGGAGGCAGGTCATGACGTATGCCGTATGAGCGTAGACTGCCTCCAATAAATTTTTTGGAAACACTGTTGACTGATTGAAATGATTTGCCGTCACTGGCAAATGCGAACAACGGCTGACCGAGCGGATTGTATGTGGTGAACTTGAATAATGTTGGCAGCAACAGTTGAAAATACCCGGAGAAAGATACCGTTTCAAGAGCGCTGCTCCAGGTGACCAGGAGCTCACCGTCAAGGCTGGGCTCGCATTGCCGTGATGCCACCAGCATGTCATTAAAATTTCGCTCTCCTGCTGGGAACTGATCTTCATCGATGCTTCCAACCCAAGGAGTTCTGGCGCAGCCGGCAAGGGTCAGCAATGCTGCCATAGGGAGATAAATAAAAACTATTTTCAGTAAATTATGGAACATCCAGGGCCTCAATCTTCTGGAGCATGAACTCTTTTTTCTCCCTGTCTTCGAATTTTTCATAGGCATCTTCATAGGCTGTCCGTGCCTTTTCAGCAAGACCCAGAGCCTGGTAGACGTCGCCTAGATGCTCATGAATGTGTGGGTCGTTTGGCAGAAGAACCAGGGCTCCCAAGAGTTCCTCTCGGGCACGCTCCAGCTGACCAAGCCGAAAATATGCCCATCCAAGACTGTCCTGGATATAGCCGTTGTCTGGTTTGAGTTGCATGGCTCGGTTGATGTAGTCGAGCGCTTTTTCAAGATTTCGATTCGTATCAGCCCAGCTATAGCCAATAAAATTAAGTGCTTCTGCATGGTCAGGATTAATCAGCAATATGCGCTCCATGACGGTAATTGCCTCTTCCAGCCGACCTGACCGCTCCAGCTGCAAGCCATACTCGAATAGCAGGCTCTCATCATCCGGAAAGTCTTGAATACCCCGGTTCAATAACTCAAGCGCCTGAATCGATCGAGCTTTTTCCTGGAGCAGGGAGGCGGCCATAACATAAAACAGCGGTCTTTTTGTTCGATCATCGGCCAGATATTTTTCAAAGAGAACAATCGCTTCAGAAAGGCGATCGGTCTGCCTGAGGATTCTTGCTTGGAGCAACGCTCCATCCTCAAACTCTTCACTATCTGGAGAAATGGATTCGAGCATCTCAAGAGCCTGCTGATACTGCTCTGATTCGACATAGATGATGGCTAGCAAATAGTAGGCTTCCGGGTTATCGCCTTCTGTGATAATAGAGAGAAGCGTTTCTTCAGCTTTTTGATTATTGCCGTTTCTTAAGTAGAGGCGGCTGAGTACCATTGAGATACGCTCAGGGGCATCGCTTGAATCACGGGCGATGTTTAATTCTATCAGAGCCTCTTCTTCTCTGTCCGTGGCAAGTAAGGCCTGGATTGTCAGCAGGCGTGCACGCTCATCGTCTTCATCTTTGGCCAGGATTGGTTTGAGGATGGCAAGTGACTGTTGGTATTGTTTATTTCTGAGATGGAATTCTGCGATTTCATAGCTGAGATCTGCTGACCAGTTAAGTTCAAGCGCCTGGTAATATTCCTTCTCTGCACCGTTCACATCGCCAAGGCTCTGGCCAATTCTTGCCAGATAGAGGCGGGCAAAATAAGCCTCAGGTTTGAGTTTCAAGAGTTCGTTCAGATAATGTTGCGCACGATCAAATTCGCCCGTCTGGGTCAGTAATATTCCAAGGCGAAGAAGTATTTGTTCATTGTCCGGCGCATAGGCAATAATGGCCTCAAATTGTTCGATGGCAAGTGGCTCTTGTTTTTGTTGAATATATATGCGGGCCAGAAGTGTGCGCTGGGCTGTATCTGTGGGCTCTTGCTCTATATCCTGTGTAAGAATGCTGACAGCCTGCTCAATATCGCCTTTTTTAATAAGGAGTACGGGGAGCTTGCGCTTGATGTAATCAGCTGATGGGTCGCACACCAATGCTTTCTCATAGGCCTCGAGAGCTTCTGGAAAACGATTGTTGTATTCTGCATGGGTGCCCCAGAGGAAATAAAAATATGAGCAGGATAAATCTCTTTTCTCAAGATTGATCGATTCAGCCTTCTTGTCGGATTTGCTGGTAATGGCTGTGCAAGAGCCGAGGATCAGAAAGAAAAGAGAAGGCAGGAGTAAGAAATAGTTAAAAGGGTGTCTACTATTCACGAAAAAACCTCAGGTTCTTAACTGCTGCAACAATTCTGTGACAGCTATGCTAATTTGCTGGTGGATCTGCCCAACCGTTTTTGATGCATCGATTCGCCGAATATATGGCAATTGCATTGCGCTAAATATCGCATCAACCTGCTTCAATGACTCCAACTGTTCAAAATCATTGAGCAGATCTCCTCGTTTTTCTGTAATTCTGCGAATGCTCTCCTCAGGGCTGATTTCCAACAACAAAGCAAGATCCGGCATCGGGGCGAAACTGTTGCGCTCAATGATATCCAGCGGATCAAAGCCGGCTGCACCCTGATACGCGGCTGTAGAAAGAAAATAGCGATCACAAAGAACGATTTTTTTTAAGGCCAGTGAGGGGCCGATTACTTCATTGACATGCTCTTCTCGATCCGAAAGAAACAGGTCGAGTTCTTGTTCGCGGGAGACAGAAACACGGTTGCTGTAGAGTGCCCGAATTTGCCTCCCATATTTACCGTCTGTCGGTTCCCGCGTGGTGATAACGTCATAGCCTTCTTTTTTCAAAGAACTGGAGAGCAATGCAAGTTGGGTGCTTTTTCCGGTTCCATCAATACCTTCAAATACAATCAGGGCTCCTGTTGAAAGCGCAACCATGTCTCTACCTTGTTAACGACCAGACAATAATCATCATCGTACACTATTCCTACGATTACTGGAAATCAGCGATGCCATTGTGATTGCAGCGCTAAGACTTCTGCAATCTGCGATACCTTTGCCGGCTATATCATAGGCAGTGCCATGATCTACTGATGTTCTTACGATGGGCAACCCAAGTGTAACGTTGACGCCATCACTGAAATGAAGCAGTTTGAAGGGAATCAAGCCTTGGTCATGATACATACAAATCACTGCATCAAATGAACCGGATACAGCTTTATTAAAGACGGTATCAGGGGAATAAGGACCGTTGACATCAATACCTGAATCAGCCGCTATACGGACAGCTGGTGCAATGATTTTCTGCTCTTCACTTCCGAATAGACAATCTTCGCCACCATGCGGGTTTAAGCCGGCAACTGCAATTCTTGGATTGAGAAGATTAAAATCATCATGCAGTGATGCGTTCGTCAGCGTGATCAGATCAACGATCTTTTTCTTGGAAAGCAAAGAGGGTATCTCAGCCAGCGAGCAATGGATGGTAGCCAAGGTGACCCGAAGCTGACTTCCAGCCATCATCATAGCGACCTGCTTACTGCCGGTTCGATCAGCAAGAAGCTCCGTATGACCAGGGAAATTGTAGCCGGCATTGTTCAAAGCTGTCTTTGATATCGGACAGGTGGCGATTCCACCAA
>JABDPQ010000250.1 GCA_013042695.1 Desulfobacterales bacterium
GCATGAAAAGAAGCTCCACTCCCTTGAGCTCCTGACGTGTGGCCAGCAAGAGGTAGTCCTGGGCACATACCGGCACCTCGGCGTAAGGTGTCTCAACCCAGCCGTTTCGGCTGGTAATCATGCCCGAGAGCAGAAGCCTGTCACCGGCCTGAACAGAAGCGCCGAGATGTGTGAACATGGTTTGCTCGAAACCACCGTCTTCTATATTAAGAATTCCGCTCGGATGCTCGATAGTCTGAATAACCTTGCCATCCTCCGCATAGCAGTATGCCCGAAAAGAGGTGGATCCCCAATCAACTCCGATAATTGTCATTTCTCGCCTGCTCTGTCAGATAGCTGCCTTGCACGCACCTTTATCTTCTCTATTTCTGCTAAACCGCGTGTGGTCTGCACCATGGCACTGCTAGATCATGTCCGTTAAGCCGCCAGATAAAATTTATGGTACACACCATTTTGCGCCAGACGCTGAAGATAGACTCCCAACTCCATCAGATGATAATCTCCCCACATGCAAGACTCACCGCATGGAACTTTCTGGCCCGGTGGAATATAATCCCAGCCATTGGGGCGATGATATATGGAATGCAGCAATAAGCCCTGATGCGCTGGATCTATGGACAGGTGTGGCTCACTCAATAATGTGTTGGCAATAGTTAATCCAGCCTGGAAGTAGCGCTCCCCTTTGCGCTCATCGCCGTTTGCGGCCAGATAGCTGCCAATCCTCAGAAACCCCTGAGCACAAATAGCAGCAGCAGAGGTATCAATGGGTTCAAAGCCGTTGTACGGATCTGCAGGCCGATCAAGACTGTTGGTCATCAGTGCAATTCCAGGCGCCCCCGTGTCCCAGAAAGGTATGCCGTCCGTTGTGCTATGTTCAATATAAAAATCCGCTACCGCTTCAATCACATCCAGAAAACGCTCAAGAACAGCCTTCTTCTCTGCATAAAATTCAGGAACCAGGGAAGCAAAACTGTTTTCCTCGAGTGTATCGATATATTCAAGCAGCTCTGCAAAGCCGAGGAAAATCCACGACAGGCCCCTGGTCCAGGTTGTGTAGGGAGAGTAGCCTTGCTGGGTGTTGGGGCAGCGAAACTGCCCATTGTGAATGTTGAAAACTGCTTCGTGAGCAACCCTTCCACGTATATCGTAGGCATCTCTCTTTTTCCCAAAAAACACGTTGTAACGGGCTGTTGTCTCTGCGTGCTGCAGAGCCCTTCTCAGAAGGTTAATGCTTTCATCCTGCTCTCCCATCAGCACATGCCCGAGTTGATGACTGAGAATCAAGGTCCGCACGGTTCTTATGGTATCGGCAAACAGAGAATGTGGCCCGTTAAAAGAATAGATATAGCCCAGGCCATCGGGAATATCAGTCCAGCGCGCCGCTTGGATCGCACCTGACAGCTTCAGGGCCAGCTCATAAAATTCTCGTTCCCGCTGGTTTTCAGCGATGCGTTGTTCATGCATGAGCCGCAGCAGATTGCCATAGGTACTGACATTGTTAAAGCCATGGTCATGGACGCCGATATGGCTGATGTGCGGAGCCATGTGTCGTATGGTACTATTGCGGCCATATTCAAGAAATTTAGCTTCATCGGTAGCATCAAATAGAAGAATTGCACAGCCAAACTGAAATCCTTGGGTCCATTCAGTCCAGCCGCGCGACGTATAAGTCCCTTTTATGGTAAAGACCGGGGTACCAAGTGATACATCCCAAGAATTCTCTAGGGCAACTATTTTTTGAGCAGCCAGCTCAAACAGCGTATTCAGTTTGTTATCTAATTGTGACGGAGAAATCTCTGTATCAATGATGAGCATATTAGTAATCCTTAGACGCAGTAAAACCTCTGTAAAAAAAGATGAGAGTAAATCACTGGTTACGAAAAGTTTCTTGTAAACCAAGCGCATGCGGCTGATAGATTGCCTGGTCTATTGTTTTCAAATTACCAGAGATAAGTGGCCGAAACTCCATCATCTCAAGAATATCGCTTTGCAGATCAGCACCTGGTGCAATTTCAATGAGCATCACACCCTCCGGGGTCAACTGAAATACGGCCCGCTCAGTCACATAAACTATCTTCTGGCCTCGCGCTATGGCGCTTTGACCCGAAAAAGAGACCTGCTGCACCTGGACAACAAATTTTTTTATTGTGCCGGAGTTACTAATTGCAAGGCCTGACGTACTGATTTCCTGCTCAGCTTTTACTGCAAATGTGCCGCAATAGACGACCTTTTTAGCGGCAGATGAAATATCTATCGAACCGCCACTGCCAGTGACAACATTGCCAAAGCGACTGGAATTGATATTGCCGTACTGGTCTATCTGGGCAAAGCCAAGAAAAGCCATATCCAGGCCGCCGCCCTGAAAAAAATCGAACTGGTAACCATCATCAACAATTGCCGTTGGATTAAACATCGCTCCAAAATTGAGGCCGGTGGTGGGAATGCCGGCTATGGCACCCTGCTCGATCATAAAAACCAGCTGATCGGTTATACCCTCTTGCTGAGCGACAATTGGCACACCATCCGACATGCCATACCCGAGATTGACAAAAGCACCACGGCGCAACTCAAGTGCAGCTCGGCGACTTACCAACCGTTTGACACCCTCGAGTTTCAACTCCTCTGCTTCATACGGAACATCACGCATTACCAGTGCAGGGTCAAACGGGGTAAGAAAGGTCATTTCCTGTTCTGGCTCGACGACCACATAATCGATAAAAATTCCTGGCACTTTGACGTGTCCGGGGTCGCAATGGCTATCGGTTGTCCGTTTTACCTGGGCAATGACGATACCTTTATTTACCTTTGCAGACTGGGCGATTGAGAGCATGGAAAAAAAGCCGACCTCCTGCTCCATGGTCATATTACCCTCACAGTCGACCGTTGTACCCCTGATGAAGGCAACGTCAATTGGCATAGTTTTGTAAAAGAGGTATTCTTTACCTGCGATTTCCATTACTTCAACTAAATCTTCAGTGGTGATTTCATTGATCTTGCCCCCCTCAAGCCGAGGATCCACGTAGGTATTAAGACCAATATGGGTGAGAATTCCTGGTTTGCCTGATGCCGTCGCACGCATCAAGTGGCCAAGGACGCCCTGGGGAAAATTGTATCCTTTGATTTTATTTTGCAAAGCCAGCTTCACCATCTTTGGAGCATTGCCCCAGAAGCCCCCGATGCTTGTATCGATCAACCCTTCATGGGCGACATGGTTCAATCCTCTTGCATCATTATCGCCAATACCGCAAGGGTGAAACAAGATCAGATTGCGCGGCTCCTGGGTCTCTAGATAACGCTCTCCGAGGCCTCGCAGCAGGCCGTCGGGAACTGCATGGCCTGCTCCTGCTCCGCCGATGGCAACGGTATCAGCATCCTTGATGACATTTGCTGCTTCTCGGGCATCAACTAACGTATACATACTCGTATCCTGAACTCTTCTGTGAGGTTATTAGTATCTATCAAAAGACACACTACCCAACAATTTCATGCATCACAACAGTTTCCGACTGATTGCCTCAAGAACATAAGCTATTTTGGCGGGGCTGAAAACAGAAACTACACCAAATTACTATTGGTGTCTAATTTTTAATACCAATAAAATTCTATTTAATTATAATAAGGTTGTTTTTAGTAATTAACAAAAAACACCAATATATATATTGGTATTAATAAATTGTTCGAACAAAGCAAACACTAATGAACTGAATCACTTCAGTCGCATGCAAAGAAAAACGAGCAACATCCTCGATTCACTAAGAGAAAAGATCCTCAGTGGCCGCTATCGACTCGGACAGCGACTCCCTTCCGAACGAGAATTATGTCTGAAACTAGACATCTCCCGCAGCGGATTGCGCAAAATCCTCTCACATCTTGAGGCAGAAGACCTGGTGTGGAGGCATATCGGCAAGGGCACATTTATCGGTCCTCGTCCGGCGCTCAGCACCGAGGCTTTTAATGTTGCAACCCAGAAAACAAATCCTCTGGAAATTATGGAAGCTCGACTGATGCTTGAGCCCAAAATTGCTGCAGCCGCGTCACAGAAGGCATCATTTCAGGAAATTGAAAGACTCGCCCTCTGTGCAAAGCGCAACGATGAGGCAAAGGATCTTGAGACTAATGAAAAATGGGATGTCCTCTTTCATGAAACACTGGTGATCGCCACAGGTAACTCCCTGATCATTTCA
>JABDPQ010000252.1 GCA_013042695.1 Desulfobacterales bacterium
CCAATACGCATTCCCAGATAAAGAATGCTCGCATACGGCGGGGTGACTCCCCCCATGGCGGTATTGACGCCCATGATCGCGGCAAACTGTACCGGACTGACCCCAATTGCCTCCATAAGCGGCAAAAGGAGTGGTGCAATGAGGATGATTGCCGTAACGTCGTTGACAATCATCCCCACAAAGAAGAGTAGAAAATTGATCAATATCAGTAAAAGCACTTTATTCTGGGTGATGGTAAAAACGCCTTCAACCAGTGCCTGAGGAACATCCTCCATGACGAATATCTGACTGAGCATCAGGCTGAAGACAATCATAACCATGATGGCTCCGACTGCTGTTGCCGAGCTTTTGGCCGCCTTGAAAAACGTTTCCAGATTTAATCCTCTATATATGAGAAAGCCAACCGGTATTGCATAAATAACCGCTACCGCTGCTGCCTCCGTTGGGGTCATGATGCCACCATAAATTCCGCCGAGGATGATAAGCGGCATGACCAGGGCCGGAATGGCCCGCGATGTGCATTTAACTCCTTCTTTGACCGCTTCCGGAAGTGACTGTGGGGGATCAAGAACCAGTGGAAACTTTCTTGCCATTACCAAATTTACGACTGAGAACAAAGCGGTTATGAGCAATCCGGGGCCAAGTGTTGCCAGAAAGCAGGCAAGAATTGAGGTGTCTGTAACCCAACCGTAGATAATCATTGTCACACTTGGTGGAATCAACAAACCAAGAATCGAAGAGTTGGCAACCAGTGCGGTCGCATATCCCCTGGGATATCCCTTCTCCGCCATCTCGGGAATCAGCAGAGGGCCGGTAGCAGCGACCCCTGTCAAGCCACTGCCCGAAATTGCTCCGATAATGGCACAGCTTACTGAGGCGACAACCCCGAGCCCGCCACGCACCCTGCCGACAAAAATGTTAACAAATTTAAGCAGGCTTGCAGCAATGCCACTCTCACTCATGACCGTTCCAGCAAACACAAACAACGGTATGCAGAGCAGGACAGGATTGGCAAGCTGGGAAAATCCCCAAACCATCGTGCCTTTCATCGTTGCACCGCCGAAAAGGCACATGGTCATAAGGGCTCCGCCAAAGCAGTACGGCAGCGGCACCCCGAAGCTGAGCATCAAGACAAGAACGCCAAGGGCAATAAGTGAAATGGTAACAATTTCCATGGTTATGCTCCTTGTTGAGTTCGGGGTGGATTCAGCAACCGACGAAGGTTATTAACAAGGTACCAGGCTGCATAGATAGTCATCAGAGAGAGACCAATGAACATCGCGCATTCAGCATAGAATGTCGGAATGTAAAGCGTTGGGCTCTCCTTCCAGACGCGCAGCGCATACCTGAAATAGTCCCAGGCCCAATAGGTTAGCCAGCTGGCCACAACAACGGACATCAGATCGGCAATGACCCGGACAATCAGTTTCGCCCTGTCGGTTTTTAAAAACACGTCAAGCACGTTCGCCTTGATTTGAGTGTCTTCCCGGGAAGCATTTACGCTTCCCAGAAAATACAGCCATAACGTCGGATAAACGAGTAATTCTTCCAACCCCATAACGGGCAGTTCGAGTATATACCGCATAACCACCTGGTAGAATTCCATTGCGGCAACCGTGCTGATCAACACAGTCAGGGTGTATCTAAAAAATCTCTCCATAGCCTGCTCCTTGCCCTTGTTAGCTCACATTGCTTAGACGACCTGCTATGCCAAAACGTTATATTACAACATAATGTACTAACCGACGATATATAAACGGTTTTCTTATATCCTTATGAGTTGAGAATTTTTTTTATCACAGCCTTTTACAGCTGGTTGTGATGACAAAACGCTCTGCATTCATCTTACATCTGGGATTTATCGTCTGCCTGTCTCAATATAGTTTTGAAAATCTTCGGCTGACATCCCCTCTACTCCGAGGTTCTTAAGTGTTCGTCCGGTGGCGAAAAAATCCATCTCAAGGAGATATCCACCGAGTTTGGCAATCACCTCCATTCTGGGTGTGGGAACCCCTTTCAATCTACCCAGCTCAATCATCGGGACCAGGCCAGTTGGGATGTCTTCCAGGACATAGCGGGTCTTCAGACTTTTCTGGCCTGCAATACCGTCATAAGCAGGATTACTGCGGACAGCCTCGGTCAACGTCGGCTTATCTACACCATAGGCAATCTTGTACCACTCCCTGATCGGAATCATTTCAATTTCAAAAGCCTTGGCAAGCGCTATACGCTCAAGATCAAGTTTTTCGACAA
>JABDPQ010000253.1 GCA_013042695.1 Desulfobacterales bacterium
CTTTGTCAATAGATTTTAAAAGGAAAATAAAAAAAAGATTAGGCTCAAGAGGTGACTATTGCTATCTTGCCAATAACATGGCACAAATGTTTTAAGTAAAACATTTATAAAGTGCATTATTGTATACGTCTCATCACCTTGTCGTGGATCGATAAATTAACCAGATGAAATATATGAAAGACAAGAAAACATTATTGCGGTTATTGCCAAAAGTTGACGAATGTCTGCTCGTCTTGGCGTCTTATTTAGAGCAGGAAAACGTGCCTCTAAGGATTGCAAAAAAAGGTGTTCAGTCAGTTATCGATACATACCGACAGAACATCCTAAATGATGCCTTAGAGCGTCTACCGGAAAATGCAGAAGAATGGTCACTCCTTTTTAGAGATAAGATATGTGAACTCAATGATCCGTTGTTCAAACGGGTTATTAACGGAACTGGTATCGTTATCCATACGAATCTTGGTCGTTCTATACTCTCTAATGAAGCTACTCGTCAGATCACAACAGCAGGGAATTATTACAGTAATCTGGAATTTGATTTGAAGACGGGCAAGCGGGGGAGTAGATATTCTTTAGTGGAAGAGATCATCTGTGATCTTACTGGAGCTGAAGCAGCCCTTGTTGTAAACAACAACGCTGCTGCAGTTCTTATATCCCTTGAAACACCGGCAACTGGCCATGAGGTGATAGTCTCGAGGGGGCAGCTTGTTGAAATCGGCGGATCGTTTCGGGTACCAGATGTGATGGAAAAAAGTGGAGCAGAACTCGTTGAAGTAGGAGCGACAAACCGAACACATCTATACGACTTTGAAGGAGCAATTACTGATCGAACTGCACTGCTTTTGAGTGTTCATACATCTAATTTTCGAATGATTGGATTTACTTCCGAAGTTTCCGCAGATGAACTCGTTGAGCTTGGGAACAGACATGATATCCCCGTTATGGAAGACCTTGGAAGTGGCAGCTTAATCCGGCTGCCTCAGTTTGGCATGTCTGGAGAGCCAACAGTTCCCGAAGTTGTCGGAGCCGGCGTTGATATCGTTACATTCAGCGGTGACAAATTGTTAGGTGGGCCTCAGTGCGGCATAATTGTTGGGAAGAGAAAATATATTGAGAAGATAAAGAAGAATCCACTTAACAGAGCCTTGAGAATAGATAAATTTACTGTCGCCTCTCTTGAGAGCATCCTCCGCTGCTATTATGATAATGACAGTGTGCTGCAAAATGTGCCAACATTAAGGATGATCAGTCAATCTGATGATCTGATAAAGAAACGTGCTCGTCGTCTTATCCGCAGACTAAAGGCAAAACTTGCAGATTATTGCACGCTTACACTGGTACCGACAGTTTCACTGGTTGGAGGCGGCGCTCTTCCCGAGTATAGCATGGACAGTTGGGCCGTCAGTCTCCGACCTGCCCGAGGCAGTGTCAATAATCTTGAGCGCGATTTAAGGGCATTAGAAATCCCGATAATCGGACGAATTGAGCATGATTGCTTTCTTCTGGACTTCCGTACTATTCAAGAGCATGAAATTATAGAACTGGCTGGTGAGCTTGTTACTTATTTCAATTATTAATCCTGATCATGCCTCTTCAGCAATTTCCACTTTCCTTACCTGTCAGGCAGCTCCATATCAATGACTTAATTATCTATGAGGCTACATTCAAAGAAATTGTTAAAGAAAAGATTCCAACATCTGAGACTGTTCAGTTTCTCACCCGAGAAACCTTTTTAACCTCTTATCTTGCAATCTCAGAGGACGATAAAAACAGATTATTCAGGAGAATTTGTTCACACAATCGGCCTGAGAAGATCAATAATGCTCTGATCATACCGCTAAAGATTTCTGGGCACAAGCGTGTTGTCATGCTTGTAGAAGGTCTTGATCCGGTGGTATTTGAAAATATATCGACAGATTGGCTGGAAGAAACAGTAGATATCATTGTCAACGATCTCATGTTTATTGTTAGAGCGGATACCGACCCGATTACTTCGCTGTATGCTATTAATCTTTTACCTGATGCGATTGCCCAATATAATAAGGGTGATGACTTCCATCTTGTTTTAGTTGAATTGTTTGCCTTCAACCGATCTCCGAAAGACGCCTATGTGCATCTAAAAAAAGCTGTACAGTCCTTGAAAGATTTTAATCGTCAGAACCATGCTCTTTTTCACCTCGGTCAATCAATTTTTGCGTTGCTCATAGACAATATTTCTCGAGATGTTCTCAAATCATATTGCTTGTCTCTTGTTACGTTTATAAAGGATAGAGGGTTAAAAAGAGTTCATTGTGGGAGCAGCAGCAAAAGTATCGCTCGCTCACTGATGAATCATCAGTTCGAACTTCCAACTACTATGCTGGATGAGGCTTGGTCAGCATTACATATAGCCTGCAAGAGAGGACCTTTTGCATTCTGCGACTATGAGTTTATCGCTAATCCAGCACAATTTCCTTTAAGCCCGATTACCCGCAGACCAAGATCGAAGTTACAACGATATTGGCGACAGATTGACAAATTTTCGCTTATTTATCTGCGACCAGACTTTCTTAGACGCGAACAATGTGATCGCAATGTCAACATATATCTTAAAGATGAAATAGTTGTAAAAGAAGACAGTGGATATCTTGTTGTCAGAAGAAATATGAGGGCTGAAATAGCCAAATCGTGGACGGAACATCTTGTCAAGAAAATGATCGAGGAATACGGAGAGCAATATTCCTTTTCAGCAGGTGTCAGTGAATATCCACTCGAAAACTATTCAAAAACTGAAATAATCAGAAATTGCCAAAAAGCACTTTTTCATGGAACCTTTTATGGCAAAACCAGTGTTGTCGTTTTTGATGCACTTAGCCTAAATATAAGTGGTGATGTTTTCTTTGCAGAAGGTGACCTAAAAGGTGCAGTACGAGAATATCGCTGCGGATTAATCTTTGACCCCGATGATGTTAATCTTCTCAATAGCATTGGAGTAGCCTATGCCTTGATGAACCAAAATAAAGATGCCTGGATGTCCTTTATCCGTGTCTTGGAGATAGAACCGAATAATTTTATGGCGCTCTATAATGCTGGTCTCGGCGAGCAGAGCTCAGAACGTTACAGGCAGGCAGTATCCTATTTTAAGCGTGCCTTACATGAGTGCGATAAAGACGATCCGGATGAGACGACAGTATTACCGCAGCTGAAATATTATCTTGGTGTGGCATTGTATTATGATGGCAAATATGAAGATTGTATTGACCTTTTAAGTTTATGGTACAATGAACAGCTAAAGCATGGGGGATCTGGAAAATGTTGCCGCTATATCGGTCTGAGTTATTATCAGCTTGGCGCTGGCAAAGACTCAATAACCTGGTTGCAGCGTGGATTACGTTATGATGAGTTTGATTCTGAAGCAATGAGTTTACTCGGAGAACTGTATCTTGAACAGGGTGAGGGCAATGAAATCGCTCTTCGTTTATGTGAGAAAAGCCGAGAAATTGATAATAAAAATGATCTGATTAAGCTGAGATATGCACGTGCTCTGGTTGCCTGTAACAAATATGAATCAGCAATTGAGCGTTTGAAAGAATGTGTGAGAAAAAAATCCATAAAATTGGAGGCATGGTACGAACTCGCCGGCGTCTACACGAGATTGAAACAAAGACGAAAAGCACAACATTATGTCAAAAATCTGCTTAACGCAGGTGATGTGCCAAAACAGTTATTGGCGAAGGTGAACCAGCTCAACAAGATAAACAATTACAATTTAGGGTGACAATGGAGTGTAAAGAAAGAAGAAAAATAAAGAGGGAACCAAAATATATCCTGGATAATACAATTATTGGTGATTCGTGGAGAATGTTCAGGATTATGGGCGAATTTGTTGAAGGATTCGATGCCATGTCGGCTGTTGATATTCCAGCTGTAACAATCTACGGATCAGCACGAACACCAGTTGAGCATCCATGGTATATTCTAACTGAAAAGATAGCTCGCAAATTGGCAGAATCTGGATATGCGATAATAACAGGCGGGGGACCAGGCATCATGGAAGCCGCTAATAAAGGTGCTGCAGAGGTAAGCGGGGTGTCAATCGGACTCAATATAAGCCTCCCGCATGAACAAGAGCCAAATCCTTATGCGAATTTGCCTTTAAACTTCAAATATTTTTTTGTCAGAAAAGTCATGTTCATGAAGTACTCCATGGCCTTCATTTGTATGCCTGGGGGGTTCGGTTCCCTGGATGAATTGTTTGAATCACTTACTTTGATACAGACTCAAAGGATCAAGCCTTTTCCAATAATATTAGTAGGTAGTGACTATTGGAAGGGGCTTGTTGACTGGATCAGAAATACGATGCTGGCCAGCAGTACCATAAGTCAAGATGATTTTGAGCTCATTAGAATAATTGATGATCCGTATGAGGTGGTGGACTATGTAAATGAAAAAGTCGTTGTTTAATATCAGAAATATTTGAAAAATTAATCGACAGAAGCTTATAATAGTTGAGGAGATACATTAATAGTTGTTATTTGAAGATATTTTTTACGAGGATATGTAATGGCTCAAATAGATGCCTTTTTTAAATTAATGAATGACGAAGGCGCCTCCGATTTACACATGGTGGCCGACCAGCAGCCGGTTCTCAGAATCCGCGGTGATATGGAGCGGGTTAAGTTCAAGAATATGGGCAATGAAGAGCTCAAGGCAATGCTCTATGAAATTTGTCCTGAAGATAGAATAAAAATATTTGAGGAGACGGGTGATATAGATTTTGGTTATGAAATTCCAGGCCTTGCCCGTTACCGTTGTAATTTTTTTCAACAAAAATATGGAATTGGAGCTGTTTTCAGAGAAATTCCCAGCGATATCATGACGTGTGACCAACTCGGGTTACCGAAGGTCGTTCCCCGCCTGGCTCAATTACCTAAGGGCCTGGTACTGGTTACAGGACCGACTGGTTCAGGTAAATCAACTACTCTTGCCGCAATAGTAGATGAGGCGAATAAATCCCGAAAGGATCATATTCTCACCATTGAAGATCCTATCGAATTCGTCCATAAAAGCCAGAAATGCATTATCAATCACCGGGAGGTCCACACGCACACCAAAGGCTTTAGTCAGGCTCTGCGAGGCGCACTCCGTGAGGATCCGGATATCATCATGGTTGGTGAACTTCGCGATTTAGAAACAATTACCCTGGCAATGGAAGCTGCTATGACCGGGCACCTTGTTTTCGGCACTTTGCACACCCTAAATGCCATGAAAACGGTTGATCGTATCATCGAGATTTTTCCCGCCAGCCAGCAAGGACAAGTTCGCTCAACACTAGCTGATGCTCTGCGTGCAGTTGTTTCTCAAACCTTGTTTAAACGTACAGACATAAAAGGGCGCTGTGCTGCCCTGGAGATTCTGATTGCCACACCTGCCGTGCGAAACTTGATCCGTGAAGGAAAAACCTATCAGATTCTATCTGTTATGCAGACGGGGAAAAAATACGGTATGCAAACCATGGATGATGCGATCATGGCATTTATTGAGAAAAAAATGATCAGTGCTGACGATGCCTATTCCAATGCAACGGAAAAGTCGAAGTTCCTCAAGTTTTTACGTAAGTCACCTACCGATTTTACAGAAGTTTAAGCTCATTGCATAACGAGCCGTTTAAGACGAGCTGCAGTAATGTCTTCATTGAGCGAGAAATGAACTGATCTTGAAATCATCTTTTGTTTGCTCGACCAGAATTGTTCCGTCTTTTGCTGTGTTCAAAACGCGTATACCCATTCTTTCTGCTGTCAACAAGGTCTTTTGGGAAGGGAATCTGCTGTTTTTCCATTTCCCGGCTGAAATGACCAAATAGTCTGGCTGAATCGCTTTATAAAATATCTCTGAATTTGATGTGGATGAACCATGATGAGGGGATAGAAGGATATTTGCTCTAAGATCATGACTCCTTAACACAAGTTTACGCTCTTGTGCACGACTGATGTCTCCGGGGAAAATGACAGAAAAGTTTGGCGTAGTCAGTTTTAAAACCAGACCATTATCATTTTCATCTTGGCTATTTGTTTTACCATCCGAATGCTTGTTTATAATCTTGGTAATGTCCCCAAGCAACTCGAGACGAGCGTTTTTATCTAAAAAAATAATATTTCTATCAGGTACGTGTATCTGTGTTCGCTGTCGCTTCGCCAGATCGCAAAGATCGGCATATCCCTTCTTGTCTCTGTTCAAATGAGGAAGCCATAGTCGTTTGACGGAAAAACGCTTTATTATCGTCGGCAGGCCGCTGTAATGATCAGCATCAGCATGAGTTACGACGATATCGTCAACTTTTCCTATGCCTCTGTGCCAGAGAAACGGTGCCAAAATTCGTTCTCCGCAATCAAAGTCTGGTGCAGACAAAGCCCCACCATCAACCACAATGGTTCTGCCATTTGATAATTCAATAATTGAGGCGCTGCCTTGTCCTATGTCAATAAAGCTTACCTTGTTTGTATGGTACCCCAGATGTACAAGTGGCGTCACGGGAAGGAGAAATAATAGCAGACTACTAGCAAAACCTGCACGTATAGGCCATTTAAGCAATGGTATGTGATGCACGGTAAGTAAGCCTGCAAGAGCTAAATAGTAGAGAGTAATAGACGAAAGTGATGGAGAAGGCAGCCAAAGAGTACTGATCGGCAATTGATTAAAAAACGAAGCAACCGTTACCGAAATATTGAGGCCAACGGCGCCAATTTGCAAAAGAAAACCGGCCAAAGGTGTATAAATGAACATTGCAAACAAGGCGACAAAACCAATAGGCAGACTCCAGAGACAGAGCAGTGGTTCAATGATGATATTTGCAGGAATAGTAACGAGCGAGAGACGATTAAAATGATAAAGCAGCAGAGGTGCTGTTCCGAGAGTCGCAGCGAAAGAAACCATCACACCAATTTTAAGCCATCTGATGAGACCATTTTTAAATCGAGAAATGCTATCATTGCTGGCAACAGGAGATGCCCATGATCGTATCTTTGGAGAGATCATGATTATGGTTCCCACAGCAGCAAAAGAGAGTTGAAATGATGCAGTTCCCAGTGCTAACGGGTCAAAGAGAAGAAGAATGAGAGCAGCTCCTGCTAATATGGTTATGGTGGATTTTTTCCTATTTATACACAGTGCGAAAACAACAAAAAGAGACATGACAAAAGATCGCAGCACTGGCGTATTGGCTCCGGCAAGCAAGGTGTAAAGACACAAAACCGGGATACAGAATAGCACAGAGAGTTTTTTGACATTTGTGGTCAAGATGAGGTATTCGGACCTTCTCAAGAGCCAATACATGATGCTAAAAATGAAGATACCAAGTAGGGACATGTGCATGCCTGAGATAGCAAGAATATGCATGACGCCAGCGCCTTTAAACGCCTCGATCACCGATACTGGCACTCCAGTTTTATCCCCAAGCAACAGTGCTCGATACAGTCCAGATTGAGTGGCCGGTAAAAAAACACTGAGATTCTGCGCAATAATGGCTCGAGCCCGCTCAACACGATAGCTGCTGGGTGACCTGTGATGAAATCGATTTACAACCGGTTGGATCATCAAAGGTGATGAAATTGTACCAACTCGATATATTCCTTTTTTAGCTAAGTATTCTTTATAGTTAAACGTCCCTGGTGTGTTGGTCGCTCTTGGCGTCCTCAGCTCTGTTTTGAAGATGACAGAATCACCTGGTAAAATCGTTGCGTGCCAACCTGTTGTCAGGGTTAACAGAATAGTGCCGGTTATCGGTAAAAAATGACTTGATTCCGATGTCCTGTAATACACTGCATCGATAATTGCTTTTTGGGTAACATCGTTTCCACTGACATGCTCGGCAAGGACGCCAATTATTGCAGTTTCAGTACCGTTTTTTAACAAATTTGTTAATTGAGCCGAGGCACCAGGAGAAGATCTATGATTTGTGGCCAGCAGCATTCCTGAAAAAAAAAGACTGCAGCAGAAAAAAAGCAGCATTGCTCTAGTAAAGCGACAGAGCCAAAGCAGGAAACAAATCAAAAAGAGAACAGCAACTAGAATGGGCGGGATATGAAACGAGTGTTCCGAAAAAAGAGAAAAGGCGATACCTAAACTAAAACAGATCGTCACGGTCACAAGGAGATATTTCG
>JABDPQ010000032.1 GCA_013042695.1 Desulfobacterales bacterium
TTATCGCTTAACAGATCAATCTGGGCCGATACAGAATTATCGCGACGGCTTAATCCGGTGACAACTTTAATTGAATGCATCACCGTTGAATGATCACGGTTAAAGATCTTGCCAATATCAGCAAGCGTCTCCTCTGTATGTTTTCTGCTCAGAAACATGGCCACCTGACGTGGAAAGG
Source organism: Desulfobacterales bacterium (assembly GCA_013042695.1). GTDB lineage: Bacteria > Desulfobacterota > Desulfobulbia > Desulfobulbales > Desulfocapsaceae > JABDPQ01. The sequence continues at coordinate 179 of JABDPQ010000032.1, forward strand.
TAATTGATTTTTTCCTTGATTTTGACTGCATCTCCTGCAGGGGCACCTTGAACTGGCTGCTTACCAACTCACTAATGCAACGGGCAGTCAATCCCCGTTGAAGGCCAACAATGGATGCGACGACCTCTTCGATGATGGCTTCGTCTATCTCACCGTTTTTCAATGCTGAACGAGCCTTGACAGCAATAATTGCGGATTCAAGCTTTCTGACGTCTCCTTTGACGTGGTGAGCAAGATAGGCAATAAAATCATCAGATAAAGAAATCATCTGTTGCTCAGCTTTATTTCTAATGATCCGGTTACGTGTCATCAGGTCAGGTTCCTGGATTGAAGTCACCAGCCCAGAGGTCATTCTCGAGCGGAAATCTTCATCTATACCAACAAGATCACGGGGAGTGCTATTCGCTGTCATGACTACCCGTTTTCCACATTTGATCAATGAATCCAATACTTCATTGAGTTCCTGTTGGGTTTTCTTTTTACCTGTCAGGCTTTGCATATCCTCAACCAACAGTATATCGCACTGTTCATGATACTTTTGCTTGAAGACATCCATGGCATTGGACTTTATCTTCTGCACCATTTCAGCAGCAAATTGCTGGGCGGTCATATAGTGTAATCGTGTATAGGGAGAACTATCAAGAATCTGATGAGCTATGGCATGGGTCAGATGCGTTTTACCGAGGCCGGTGTTGCTGGTAATGTAGAGGCAGGGCCCAAAAGCGTCGTCAAATGCTGAAATTGAACAGCAGGCAGATTGGGCAAGAATATTGCTCTCACCAACCATGAATTCGTCAAAGGTGTAGCGAGGATGCAGTGCCCGTACCTGGGAGCTTCCAGCAGGTACGGATGGCAACCTGAGTTGCTGCGATTCCTGGGGGCTGTTATGGGGCTGTCGGTGACATTCGCCATTTACACAGACGCGGTTTACTGATCCGTCAACTTCAACGACCTGTTCGGTGATCGCATCGAGAAAATTTTGCGTAACATAGGCCCCGAAATATCGGTCGGGACTGGTGAGATAGAGACAGGAGCCCTCTTGAGAATGAAATTCAAGCGGCTCGATCCAGAGGTTGAATACATTTTCTGTGAGCTTAACCAGTAACTTTTCTTTGGCTTTTTTCCAGATCATCATAATCCACAAATTTTCAAATAAATCGATTACACTCTATTTCAGGCAATTAAGTCATAACAAGGCACTACCGCACTACCTCTAACAGGCGTATCGACAACACGCAGACTACAAATAACTAACGGGAACTTCTGGTAGATCCTCTTCTCTCCAGAAAGAAAATCAGGAACTGCATTGTTTGGACGAGATAGACTATATTTTCTCTTTTTGGTCAAAGGCGATCTGCAGAGATTTTTCTATTACCTTGTGGTGTTACCAACAATCGTTTAGATATCCCGAGGCTATTGGGTTCGGGCCAGTAGCCTCATGGTTATCCCTTTCAAAAGGGAGTTTTATGGCAACCCGTGTTTTTCAGCGTTATCTTGATGTTTTAGTCACAGGTCATTGACTTTATCAACAACTTAATTGAAATCTATAATTCAAAATTATTACTATATACTAGTAAAATCTAAATATTAATTAATATTACTCTAGGAGATCTCTAAGATGGTTAGTTTTCAACGGTATGAGGCTGATTACTATTTCTTATTATTTTTAAAATAATTTCTTAACTCAATGATAATGTTACCTTGCTTTAGACTCTGGCAAAAGTCCATACATGTACTGAAGCAACGCCGCATTTTTTAAGGGTCTTAGCACATTCGTTGACAGTAGTTCCGGTGGTAAAGACATCATCTATCAACCATATATTTTTGCCTGCAACCAAGCGTGACTCTCGCACCTCAAAAGCTGCCTGCAAATTTCTACGCCGCTCGGCACCACTCAAGCCGGACTGGGCAGTCGTGTTTTTAACCCTCACGAGAAGATCTGTAGCAATTTTTGCTTTTTCGGTTGGGAAAATAATTTTTGCCAGGATCAGAGACTGATTGAGGCCTCTTATTTTAAGCCGGGAGACAAAGAGCGGGACAGGAATAATATAGTCCCCTCCGGATACAGACTGCCTGCAAGGTCCTTTACCGATCAACTCTGCTATCACCATTGCAGCTGAGCTGTCTGACTTGTATTTAAGTCTATGCAGCAATTCTTTTGCGTGAGGTTGATAATAGACAACTGAACGGGCGCTGTCAAAGGCAGGTGGTCTGGTCAAGCATTCTTGACAATGACGATCTGCAGATCCGGCTGCTTGATCCATGCCTTTGCCGCAACGGGGACACAGTGGCGAGGCCAGAAACCGTACCTCAGCAACACAGCTCGGACACAAACAGCTCATCTCAGTAGCAGGTGGCAGATGACGGCTACATATATGACAGACAGGCGGAAAAAGTAGATCAAGAGCTGATTGCACCACCTTCTTCGCATACCCTGCCAATTCTGCATTATGATAAATTTTCAATGATTTATTCCCATCACCAGTGCGGAGATAATGATAATCTTTCTGGATGTCTTTGATCAATTTATAAAATATCACATAAGCACAATAGATTACATCGTTAACCGGCACCACCGATTAAGGAGTTCTAGGACGATAAATTCATCAGATTGATCTGAGCCCTATCTCCAGTCTTTGCATTTTTTTCCAAACATGGCATAATGGACAGAATTTTCCTCGTCTTGCTTCTTCTACGCATGGTAGCATTTTGAAATAACAGAATAAATTACAAAGCCCATGGGGATAGTTTTACGATCACCTTAACAAGGATCTATTCATGAATACCAACAGGAAATATCTCTTCTCACAAAGCGTGCTGCGGCCTGCAAGCCCCTGCATCATAGCTCTGATATTATGCGTATTGGTCATACTACCACAGAGCCCGGAAGCTGCAGAGCAAAATACGGCGTACCTGCCATTGCAAATCGTTGCCCCGCAGACAGACAGCGTATTTATTTCCCAAGTAGATAGCAGTTTGGCCTCGACCCTGGCCAGAAATGATATTCTCATGATCGAACGTCAATTGGCGCAAGAGTTGGTCGATTACTCACAATGGCCGCCAGCACTGGAAACGCTCGAGCGAGTCGCCGCTGAAACAGGGTACGATAACGTTGCGGCTGGTTCTCTAACTATCATCGGTGACCAAATAAGTGTTGATTTAAAAATTTTCGATCTTCTTGATCCCGAAAATCCTCAGTATTTTTTCGAAGAAGGAAATTCAATTGCAGCTCTGGATACGGTTCTTTCCAACGTCATTAAAAAAGTTGTTGTCTTCACCGAGAGGGATCGATTCATTGCTGAAATAGCTCCGGAGGGAAATAAGCGTATCGACTCTGGGGCAATCCTGAGAAAAATAAAAACAAAATCGGGAGA
>JABDPQ010000260.1 GCA_013042695.1 Desulfobacterales bacterium
ACCCTAGGTACATAGATACGGGAATAACCCTCACCAGTGAGAAAGGTACGAGATTGATATCTTGGACTTGGCAATGTTATGTTCAAGGATCAGGTGCAGAAATTACCTGATCTTTGGTAAGCTATATTTTACAGTTGCTCTATTTTTGAACAATTCTCACGATATCAGCAGGTTGAATATTACAGGAATAATGTAAAATTTAGTTCTGCCTGTTTAACAGAACATTGGTAAGCCAAATCTCAATATGAATTTCCGGCTAATGTCATAGAATGTTGACCTGATTAACTTGTATCAGATGTCGCAACTTTTGACGCATAGATAGATATTTCACATTTATCATTTCACTTATTATATTTTATCTGTTGGGGACTAATATTTTCCTAACCTTCTATCCATATTCTAGTGCAGACAGTACTCATCTTTTAAGCATTCATGGAAAAATCTGCTAAAACGCTTTTGACTATCATCTTATTGAGGGGGGAATAGGCACATGCACGAGGAAAATTCACAAATCCCAATCGCTAACTCCAATTCCAGGCTCAAGTGTAAGGGGATTTGGGGTGGCATCAGCAATCGAGATATAGAAGTCTCTGCTGGAAAAGTCATTGGGTCTATCTACTCCATGCCCAGCGAAGGGGGCCGAGGTGGAGATATCTACTACTTTGGGGTTTGCCAAGGCGATATAATCACTCGGTTGGCTATAGCGGATGTTACAGGTCATGGGGAGACTGTCTCGGAAGTGAGCCAGTACATCTACGATGTTCTCAAAGCTCACATGTGAGAGCCTGATAGTCGAGTAATTCTGGGCGAGGTTAATAAACTAATTAGTCACCGTAGCCTGGATGCTATGACCACAGCGGCAGTTGTCGCGTACTATAGCCAGGAAAGTGTAGTAAAAGTTTCCTATGCTGGACATCCTCCTATTCTATACAGGCGAATAGCCGACAAGGCTTGGTCTTTTGCCAAACTACCAGACCGTAAAGACCTGAGCGATGGTCCTCTAGTGAACATCCCCCTAGCTTTCGATTCAGATACACTCTATGGGCAGTTGACTATCCCGATAGCTCCTGGAGACCGGCTTTTCGTTTATACCGATGGAATTATCGAAGCACCCAGCCCAGAAGGTGAATGCTTTGGATTAGCGCGCCTCAAAGATGTCCTTGATGAAAACATGAAAACCCCTTTATCCGAACTCAAATCGGCAGTCCTCAAAACGTTGCACCAATATACGGAAAAAGAGCTAAATCATGATGATGTCACACTCATTGTTCTGGAAATTTGTTAGAGTTTAGAATTGTGGATATCTCCAACATATCTCGCATTGTAATGATCGCTCACTTGGTGATTATAATTTATTGACTCAAGCGGTGAATCGCTTATCTTGTTGAAACTATAAATAAACAGGAAACACTAACAGAGAAACAAGCGAATTATACAGGTTAATATGGGGAGAAGAAATATTGAAACTCCCTGATAGGCGGACGCAATATAATAAGCTATGTACCACAAAATGCTGCATGGGCATTCAATTTGAATGTTTTAGGTTAAGCTCATTTTCAACAATGAAACCCTAGATTTTTTGTACAATTATGAACCGTTAGGGACGGTATTTCGCTGTCCTAGACAATATGATAATGATCCGTTAGTAGCTGGAGAGAGGGATAGTTGAGTTAACTCTTCCCGAAAAGCAGCATCGCCTATTAATGTTGGGCCAGAATACAATTGAAGAAAGGAGGACAAACAAATGCCAATCCACTTCGAGGATCTGGATGTTGTTTCTGAAGTTGCAGGATTGAGTTCAGCTTTGATAGTTCCCTGCAAAATGTGTCCTGCAGTTACTGTGGCCGAGAGAGAAAGGAAACCTTTCATTGAGTTATTCAAGAGCTTTCTGAAGTCGGCTCCTTTCGAACAATATCTGAGGGAAATGCAATCCCTATTGAAAGAAAATGGTGTCAACACAGACGTGTTTAAAAGCTATATTCCTCATCAATGGTTTATGTGCATGTGGACTTCAGGAAAGCGCAGAAAGCTACAG
>JABDPQ010000262.1 GCA_013042695.1 Desulfobacterales bacterium
TCTTTCAAATTGGCGAGATAGCTAAATGCAAGGGTGTCTGGATTGTTCCCGATATGCCGAAAACTCGCTCTGGAAAAATCATGCGGCGTGTTTTAGGTGCCATTTCCAATAATGGTGATGTTGGAAACGTGATGACGCTGGCTAATCCCGAAATTGTCGAGGAAATTCAGAAAATGGTTGCTGGAAAATAGAACCTTATTTCAGCTCTAAAGACAATGCGGTTACCGGAGCATACCGGTAACCGCATTATTATAGACAACCTCTATTGAGCCTTTTGCAAGTGGCTCCTATTAGAAACAGAGCCCTTGCAAAGGTAATCCTGCTATGGTCACCGCCTGGTGCACACCCCTTGGAAAGAGGCTGTAAAAATATCTCATATTTCCTTTATCAGCCCCATAGCGCTTTGCAAGATCAGACGCAATAACCCTCGGCATCGGATGCTGTTTTCTTCTCTCGTATGTTTTCCGTATAAAATCAACAGCAGCGATATGCTCCTCGCTTAATTCGAGATTTTCCTTCTCAGCCAACCAGTCGCGGATATCATCGTCCCAAAGCTCTCGATTTGTCAATTGGTTTTGGTTTGTTACGAGGTATTTCTTACCTTTGAGTTCGACATAGTAGGTCATGTCTGACATGATGCACCTCCTGCTGAAATCATTGCTATAATGTGTCTCTGCCAAAAAGCTGTTCGAAATGTAGTAGTCATACCCGCTTACTTCTGAAATAGCATGACACACGGATGATTTCAAGTTTATTTTGTCATTGACACGTATCGTAAATATCTATGATTACATAATAATTACGACATAGTGGTGTACTGCAATGTAACAGCTCTCTGCCCGTGGCCAGTGATTAATTCAATGAGGGAAAAATAGGATATTGAGGAACATATCGTGGTTGGGAAGGAGCGTAATGAAGATGAGACAACTACTTTTTTCAGGATTGATTTGGTATTGTAGGAAAGACTCGTCAATCCATAAAGGTAGTTCGTCTACCAAATATCAATGCGCAATGGAAAAAATCAGGAAAAACGCTTAAAAAGTGTTTCAATATCATCTTCTGAATGAAAATGACCAAGGTCTCGATGCCCGATATAGCTATTGCAGGAAGGTCTCATCTGGAAAACATCCTCAATAATGGTCGTCAGCATGTGCATCCGATGATTTACCTCCTCTTCTGATTCATGGGGTACAGGATATTTCTGCATCAGCAGATATTCCATTCCGTACTGGTCTCTTTTTTGTTCAAATTCCTTAATGTTTCTGGCTATTTTCTTCTGCAAGTGCAGCTGTTCAATAAAATAATTTTCGATCTCAAGATGACCTGGAACATGTGATACTAAAGCCCCGGCTAATTCAAAAAGTTCATTGAAACTATTCTGCATGTGGGCAGCTTTGTTAATAAAAGCACAAAGAAATTGACGTTCCTTTCCTGGGTATTCGTAGTACTTGCAGCGTAACAATACTCGCGCCTCATTGGCGACATGCTCTGGGAGATTATTTTCTAGTGCTTTGAGTATCTCAGTATCAAGATTTCGGCAAAGATAAAGCTTTTTAATAAAGGCCGTCAAGAGAGGCCGTGTTACCTCTATTGTCATTGATCCGTTATCACGTGGTAATACTAATGTCGCACTCTTGACGTGAGCATGAAGCCGCTCAATCAAACATACTTCATCTGCCCCGGAAAAAATGAGGTCGCCCACAAGAGACTCAATAGTTATTCTGAGAGCTTTGTCAGGAAAGAATATTAACCCAAGCAGAACTTCTTTTTCTTCTGAATCTCTTGCACCCAGAACATTTATTAGCTCCTCTCCATATATACCGAAGGTAGATTCCGCAAAAAATATAGTATCTCCAGAAATTTCTATCCCAGCATCAAAAAAATTCTTCAGGGATGCTATGATTTTTCCCCTTGCCCGGTTTGCTGCCATTTGATCTCTCTGAGCTCGAGTGAGCCGGCGCTTTTGATCCATTTCAGCTTCCGACTCAACACGTTCCGTAGTTTTTTTTACAAAGATATCGTAACGTATAATATGCAAATAGAGCGGTAATGTACCCTCTTGTAAGCAGGACACGGAAGTGTACAGTATAGGGAGAAAACATTCCCGTTAATTCTCAGCATCACTTTTTTGACAGGATGCCTATGTTTAAACCAAAATGCTTGCCTATATTAATTGGCAGTCTGCCACTGCAAGACCACCGGGAAGCAATGCAGCTCATTTTGTCTTCAACGCCGGATATCCCTCTTTGGCCGCAGCTGCCTAAAAATAGCAAAGAAGGAATGATCCGCCAGTTTTTAGACGGCTTTCCCGGCTTACACGAAGAGGCAGAGAATATCTGGGTTGATACAGAATCAGCTGATTTCACCACAGAATTAGCCGTATTTTATGAAGATTATCTAGAGGCGGTCAAAGAACCATTGTTGCCCTCTCAATCACGATTTTCATTGGCAAAGAAAACGGCAAGCGGATTTTTTACCTTAATCGATATGCTTGAAAGACGCACCACCTCTCCTCTAGCCGTCAAGGGGCAGATTACTGGCCCCATGACCACCGGAATAGGTCTAAGGGACCAAACAGGAACCAGTATTTTCTATGACGATAACCTTCGAGATATCCTCACAAAATTATTGACTCTCAAGGCCCGATGGCAAGTCGAGAGGCTGCATGGATTTGCAACAGAGATCCCCCCGTTGTTATTTATTGATGAGCCAGGAATTGTAGGCTTTGGATCTACCGCTTATGCTGGAGTGTCACTCGAAATGGTGACAACTGCCGTTGCCGAAGTTATAGCGGGGATAAAGGATGCCGGTGGCCTTGCCGGTATCCATATTTGTGCCAATGGAGATTGGAACCCTGCTCTCCATTCGGATGCAGATATCATCAGCTTTGATGCGTTCTTCTATTTTGACAACTTTATTCTCTATGAAGAGCAATTGAGAAATTTTCTTTTGCGCGGAGGTATTCTTGCCTGGGGCATCGTTCCTACCGGCAACCCTGTCAGCATTGAGCAGGAGAACGTCGATTCACTTTATGGCCTATGGCTGAAGCAGCTCAACAGACTTTGCAGTCTGGGGTTTACCGACAAACAGCTGATGAATCAAACACTGATTGCACCATCATGCGGTACTGGCTCATTGCCACTTGATTTGGCCCAAAAAGTGCTCAGGTTGACATGCCAGCTAGCAGAGAAGATCAGGCAGGACCATCTTCTTTAAGCCGAATCGATCAGCGATTCAGAAACGACATGAAAAACCTAATTCAAGAATTTTTTTCTTCAGTTCCCTGCAATCCGGAAGCACAATTGTTGCTTCCGGAAATTCGATATCTCCTTGAATCCCCACAAAGCTCATCCCGGTCTCCTGGGCAGCATAGTAATCAGTGAGTGCATCCCCAACAAAAACACAGTTTTCCGGGGTTAGGTTGTAGGCTGTGAGCAGATTATTTATATGAGTAGGTTTACGAATCGGTGAGCCTAAAATTTCACGAAAATATCCCTCCATTTCTCTACGACGCACTACTTCTCTCAACTCATTTTCCGGTGTACCGGATATAACAAATATGGGTAGCTGGTTATTCATCTCCTCTAAAAATTCTTGTGCTCCGCAAATCCATTCGGCAGCAACGACCTTCTCAACGACCAACTGAGAATATTTTTGACCCCAGTGCTGAAGTTCTGCTTTAGACAAAGGCTTTCCAAGAATAAACTCATGGACATAGCTAATTTTATCAACACGGCTGATGCCGCCATGCAGGCAGTGATAGTCGATCACTTGAGATACAACTGTCTTTCCATATGATCTGAACAGCTCTTTAAAAGCAGCTTTTTTTATGTATGCTGAATCTACAAGAACCCCGTCAAAATCAAAGAAAAGTGCCGATAGCTTCAAAAAAGTCATATGAAATATCTTTAAGTTGAGTAAAAAAACGGCTTAAATGGTTAGAAAAGCAAACGATGTCTAATACCTTTAGGTACATGGGCGCCGATTGAAGAGACCATAAAAGCCATCAGAACCATTGCTGCTTCTGGCAGGTACTGATGATACGCTGCTCCAAGCAACAAGAGCTTAACAAGAGTGCTCAAGCCTGCAACTTCCCGGTAGATTTGTCGGTGCCTCATCCACTCACTGATCAGTAGCGCTAACCCGCTAAGCCAGACAATAAGCAGATAGAAAAGGGATGGGCCAGCAATTTCGTCCAGGAGAAATGAGCTCAGATACACCGCCGCCCCAACCTGGTGCACGGCCCTGATAACTATCGAAATACTCAACACCCAAAATGGACGATAGCCGATCCGACCCATTGCAACGTCTTCCTTATGCTCTTCTTCGAGCATTCCGGGCTTTGACATTATGTCCTCATCTCCGTTTACTGACATTACGATCTCATGTATTTGATGGCTTGCTGTTTGGGACTGAGATCACTGCGTCCATCACCTCAGTGAGCCACTTGCAAAACGCCCTTTTCGTTCAACCTCTGCGTTATGCTTAAATTTTTATTCTCGAAATATCAATTATATGCCTGCGGTAAAAACTTTTCGCAGGCCTTGACTTTGAACGAAAATCATCATTTTGCAAAAGGCTCCAGTGTCTTACCTTTTTATTCGAAAGAGAAATACATCACAACTGCAATTACGCCCCACGATTCTTTGCACAGCAATTTTATTATGCGTAATTTTTATAAATGGCAACGATATTGACTGAGTTGTACCCCACGGCAGCTTGATTCTGATGTGCCTCGCATATCTTTTCCCGTTATCCGGAAGAAAAATTCACTTTACCCTGCTGAACAGGCTCAATAACCACTTATTATAAATACAGCGCGGCCAATTACTTGAAAATACGCCTGTTAATCATTACCATTTGCAGGCATGCTTATTGAATGCAATCTGATATCACACAAAAGGAAGAGTTTCTTCCTTGAATCAACAGAGCATGCTTTTAAGCGGCAACCAATCTGCAATCAACCGGAGTGGTACATAAGGCTGATACGTCATCTGCATCATGGAGGGTGCTATGGCTGGATTATTGAGAAACTCAAGTGATGTTGTCGGCGGAAAAATCCGCGTTGCCTGTCCACGATGCAGTCGAAAAAAATATGTGGAAGTCCCGCCAAACTCGAGGAGAAGAGTCGTCCGCTGCGTTTGCGGTAAATCGCAAGTGTATCTGCTTAATTATCGTAAAGACAATCGAGAAACAATCAGTGGTAAAGCTCAAATGATCCTCAACAATGCGAGCGAAGCAAAAATTCGCTTATGCGATGCCTCAACGAGCGGCATAGGTTTTCTGGTTCCACGGGAGCACGCCTCCACCTTGTCATGCGGACAGGAAATAAGAATTAAATACAAATCAGGAAGTGGGGGTACAACACAAAGGAAAATCTGCATTAAGAATATTCTGGGTAACAGAGTTGGAGGGCAGTATACAAACCTAGGCGTTTCTCTCTAAAGCAGTGTTCACATACCGGTATCTAAAAGCGGTCTGCCTGTTCAGGCTGCTGTGATACGGGAAAAATTGCTTTATTAAACCCACAGGGCAAATTCAACCCAATCACTATTCCAAGAAAACATGCAAGTAATCATAGGGTAATGACAATTCGCTCGTATTTTTCTGTACGGTGGTATTCTTGGACTATTCATGGTAGTTTGAAACAACCAAATTGAGCATTTGAGCCTTTTGCAAAATGATGATTTTCGTTCAAAGTCAAGGCATGCGAAAATTTTTTACCACAGGCATATAACTGATATTCCGAGGATAAAAATTTAAGCATAACGTAAAGGTTGAACGAAAAGGGCGTTTTGCAAGTGGCTCCATTTATCAATAACTATTTTTAGGCATAAAAATGGAAAAAAAGATTATCTCAACAAAGATGGCCCCGGGTGCAATTGGCCCATATTCTCAAGCAGTTAGGGTTGGCGAGATGCTCTACGTCTCAGGTCAAATTCCTCTTGATCCCGAAACTATGGAGATTGTTGGAGATGGGATCGCCGAACAGACCAAACAGGTAATGGACAACCTGATGCAGATTCTTACGGCATCAGGTGCAGATGCAAAATCTGTCGTCAAAACCACTTGTTTTTTAAGTGACATGAGTAATTTTGCCTCTTTTAATGAAGTCTACGGTGGCTACTTCAAAAAAGATGCACCTGCACGCGCTTGTGTTGAGGTGTCCCGGCTGCCCAAAGATGTATTGGTTGAGGTTGAAGCAGTGGCATTGCTCGGACAGCAAACCTAACGCTGTCAGCTAAAACCAAGTTATGTGATCTTCTCCATCTGTACATTGAAACAGCTCTTGCTAAAAGCAGCGGAATTTGGCCCACAACATTCTTAGAGAAAAGATTGGCAAGGTAGTTGGGGAGATTAAGACAACAGGCAATCAAGCCTTTTCTGAACCCATTGTATGAAAAGAACTTCGTAAATACTCGATAATGTCGTTACTTTCATACATGGAAGTATCACCGTCTCGAAGAAACGGTACCATTGCTTTGCCGCCAATTTCTAATACCTCTTCCCTACCTCTCGTACCAGGTGCTGCATCTATTATGGCTATGTCTTTGCCCTCCTGATAACCAAGTTCTTCAGCAGCCCTGATTACTTTATGACAAAATGGACAGCCATTTCGAACATACAGCTGGATCATCTTTCCACCCTCTTAATTTTTTTGGCTATTTGAATTGTTATGTCCGGATGCCAACTCCTTTTTTCAGAAGATAAAGGTTTGCAGAGAAAAGGAGTAATGCAAACAAAACAAGCATCCCCAACCCCCCCCATACATTAACATCCGAAATTCCAAGAAAGCCATACCGGAACCCATCAATCATATAAATTATCGGGTTCGCTCGGGAAACAGCCTGCCAAAACTCCGGCAATAATGATATGGAATAAAAAACCCCGCCAAGATAGGTGAGCGGGGTAATAACAAAGGTCGGAATGATAGAGATATCATCAAATTTCTTTGCAAAAATTCCATTAATCATACCGATCAGAGAAAAGACAAAGCTCGTAAGAAAAGCAAAAATCAGGATTATAAACGGGTTGAAAATCGGCAACCTGACAAAAGACAGGCTGATCAACGAAACCAAAAACCCGACACTGATGCCACGGGTCATCCCCCCTGACACATAGCCAAGCACAATCACCCAGTTTGGTGTCGGGCTGACAAGAAGTTCTTCTATGTTTCGCTGGAACTTGGTGCTGAAAAAGCTGGAAACAGTATTTGCATATGAGTTTGTGATAATTGACATCATAATCAATCCCGGTGCAATAAATGCCATATAGTCATACCCGCCAATACTGCCTAATTGTGAGCCGATAAAACTCCCAAAAATAATAAAGTACAATGTTGCTGTTATCACAGGCGGAACGAGAGTCTGCACCCAGATCCGGAAAATCCGCAAGACCTCCTTGCGGGCAATGCTTGTAAACGATATGTAGCTCCTTAGTATCACTCCACCATCTCCAGAAAGAGTTCTTCCAACCGATTTGTTTTATTACGCATACTCTCAACAACAATACCCTGGTCATTAAGATGCTCAAAAATACGATTGATTGCCAATCGTTGTTTTTTTGTGGCCTCTATTGTTGTTTGATCAACGATAGAGAATTCGACATCCTCAAGAGGAAGAACTGATGTCAAAGGTTTCTTGAGATCAAGAACAAATGTCTCCTTGTCGAGCTTTCTGAGCAATTCCCGCTTACTTGTGTTTTCGACGATGTTTCCTTTATCAATAATGGCGATCCGATTACAAAGTTTCTCAGCTTCCTCAAGATAGTGGGTGGTTAAAATGATGGTCCTTCCAGTGCTGTTGAGCTCTTCAAGAAAATCCCACATGCCTCTTCGCAGCTCTACATCAACGCCGGCAGTAGGCTCGTCAAGTATCAGGAGTTTGGGCTCATGAACGAGTCCCCGTGCAATCATGAGCCTTCGCTTCATGCCTCCTGAAAGCTCACGAGCAGTGACATTTCTCTTCTCCCAGAGACCAAGCTTTTTGAGATATTTTTCAGATCGATGCAAAGCTTCCTTGCGCGGAATACCATAGTAACCTGCCTGTTGAGTGACAATATCCTGCACCTTTTCAAAAATAGAAAAATTATACTCCTGGGGTACAACCCCAATAAGCCGTTTTGCTGCAGGAAAATCAATATCGATGTCAACTCCATAGATTTTGACTGTCCCAGCCGTTTTGATGACAAGCGAGGTGATAATAGCAATCGTTGTGGTTTTCCCTGCTCCATTGGGCCCAAGTAAACCGAAGAATTCTCCCTCCTCAACGTCAAGGGAGATGCCTTTGAGCGCCTCGAGACCTCCTTTGTATACTTTGTTCAAATTTGTAACAGATAAAGCAATCATGATTGTTTATGCAGAGCGCGAGGACGTTAAATTAACAAAGTAGTCGACAATCTCTTCATCGAGCTTTCTCCCGTCCAACTCAGAGATTTGAACAATTCCTGTAGGACAGGTAATATTTATTTCTGTAAGTTGCTCCCCAATAAAATCAAGGCCAGAAAAATGTATCCCCTGCTTGAGCATCCACGGTCCTAACAGAGACAGGATATTCTGTTCTTTCTCAGTCAGTTCAGTCTTGATCGCGTCACTATTGGCAAAATTAGCATGATACCCTTTTTTCGGTTTGCGCAACGCCGCTCCAAGAAACTTATCGCCGAGCATGATAACCCGCTTGTCACCCTGATAAACGCGATCCATAAATTTCTGAACCATAATCGGTTTTTCCCCTCCTTCGGTTATCGAAATCACCGTTTCTTGATCAGTTGGTTTTATTTTTTGAACCGATTTACCTTGAAAACTATCGAGTGATTTAACAACTCCTTCTTCAAACCTGGATAGAAATTCTCCGATCACTCCAGGATTGGAACTGACCAGTGTTGGCGGCATGAACTCAATAAATGGCAGGGCAATCAATTTTTCGTTAAAATCACGAAGAGCAGAAGGACTGTTCACCACCATTGTCCCAGCCAAAGAGAGTAATTGGGTAGAATAATGGAAGGCCAGATCGTAGGGTGGTTCCTTGCGCATCAGGATCAGCGTGTAATCAGCAAGCGGTCTTGTGTATTCCCGACCATTTTTATCAGTTGCTAGGACAGATGCCCTCGTCTCAAAATAGAGGTCCGCAATGGTTGCTGTATCAACTGCAATGCCGCACGAACGTGCCTGTTTGATGATGGCAAGTGAAGTATCTGTTTTTGAGATGAGATTGTTAATCGGATCGAGTACAACAAGCCAGGTCATTTTCATTGCAGTATGCCCCCCCATGATAGAGTCACGCTTTAGTCTAAAATCTTTGTATTCATATAAAAAACTCTAACATACAATACTCCTTTTCCTATTTCACCCAATAACGGAAATGTGATAGCACCGACACCCCAACAACTCGACATGGTTATATAAGGTAATTACAGTAGTTGTAACTTTATAGTAAGAAATTGTCGTTTCCGAATACACCATCTGCGTTATTCTTCCATAGAGGTTTGATATGACAGGGACATCGATACGGGAAATCACCCTTTACACCCCTAACAAGAAATATACTGGTACTATTGACATTCAAAACGAGAGTATGAGGACGCTTGACTTGCTGAACAGCTCGAGTATTTACTGGAAGGATCCTAATGACAAAAGTTTTAATGATTCTGTAATGTTATTTGATGTTGTAGTGGAAGTTCAAGGCAACAAAAAGCTGTCTCGTTTTCACAAACTGCAGTTGAGATTATCAGACATTATCTTTTTTTCCGACAATGTTGATCTAACCGGCGATCTTACCGAGATAAAACGTGCCAAAACGCTCTCGCAAAAGACCAGTGAAAAAAAATCCTCTGTCAAAATAATTACAAGAATGCGGGGCGATGCATTCTACATCGTCGCTGGAGTCTTTTATGGTCTTTTCAAAAACAAAAGTCAGCAGCGATTCTTCCCTCTAACAAATCCTCAGGTGCGAGAAATCCTACGAACCGGCTCAGAGTGGCAAAGCAGAAACATTGATGTCGGCAATCACTTTATTGGATTATCAACAAATCATATCGAAGCATGCTCGATGGGTGAATAGCACAGTATAAGGAAGCTGATACTTATCCATTAGCCGTTCCATCGCTCTTTAGTCTCTATATGCTAAAATCTGTTTCCTGCTGGCTGAATAACGTCTTAAGATCTTCTCCACAAAGGCTTGGAATAAACTCATCGGGTGGCATTATGCCATGGACAGGGTGATACCATCTGACAATAACCTCCACAGCTTGGGGTCTTCCGGTACTGCTGGAAACTTTTGGTTGAAAGTGTAATATCAGTTCATCATTATTAATTGCTCGCCGTAAATCTCCCTTCACGGTCAGTCGATGTGGGCTGTGCTTGTCAAAATTTTCAGTATAGAGGGCAAAGTCAAGATCGCACTGTACGCGTACGTTTGAGTTGGTGGGTAAAGGGCTTCTTCGGGGCTGTTACCTCCTGTGTTTTATGTTGATGATACTTTTAAACTGCAACAAGGATAAGACTATGGGCAAATCCTCACCGTTGATGATTCATGAGATATCAGGACGAAGTGTTTGTAAAACAATCTGGTATCACGAAATGGACTATTCACTTCCAGAATGGTAAATAGGAGTAAGTAAACAATATCATGCTCTTTGTAAAAGCGTGGTCTGCACTATAGAACGTGACTTCATCTGTAGAGAGTTACTATGGAAAGATTATTGGTTATTGCTGTTTCCGCCTCCATTGGCACTGGTTTCTATTACTGGTTTTCTCGGGCGATTAACAAGAAGCACATGCAGGACTATATCTTTTCGCATCTGTGGCTGCTCCACCCAAATGCAATATGCTATTGGCGAACAGCAATGGCTCTCACCGGCTTTGTTCTCTACTTTTTTATCGGCTATCAATCCTTTGCCATATTTATTTTTACCTTTGCGGCAATCCTTGATGGCGTTGACGGCGTCGTTGCAAGAAAATGCAACCTTGGTTCACGGTGGGGGGAATGGTTAGACCCAATGTGTGATAAATTAACCTATTTACCTCCTTTAATTGGCTTTTCCTACGCCGGGATTATTTCAACAAAGCTTATCTTGATTCTGGCGGTAATTGAAATAATTGGTCAGTTTTTTGCCAGACGGATTCTCACCATGCTCAAATCTTCAGGTGCGGCAAATAATTTTGGCAAAATTAAAGCTATAATCTGCTTTGGTCTTGTCATCTTCTGCGCATTACTGGAGAAAAATCACCATATCATTGATATTGGTGATGAGGTATTGATTGCCTGCATCATCCTTGCATCAGCATCAATAATCTTCAAGTTCATTCCCAATCGATTATATGCAGATATCCTTTCAACGCTCAATTTTTTTTGCGGTATTACAAGCCTTGTTTTGACTCATAATCGATATTTTGCCTGGGCTATCATCATCATTATTGCTGGTCAGCTCTTTGATTTATTTGATGGCAGAATGGCTGAAAAGCATGGTGGTACAAAGTATGGACCGTACTTGGACGATATCGCAGATTTTGTCAGCTTTGGCCTTGCACCTGCCTATGTCATCTTAAAATCCGGCGGCACAATGGCCTGGTTGTTTGGGTTAATATTCATTATAGGTGTTGCCTTTCGGCTCATTCGTTTTGTAGCCGTTGATAAAAAACGCACAGATCTACCCGATGGTATATTTAACGGTCTCCCCAGTCCCGCTGGAGCCCTGATTGTCCTCGGTGCGGCCCTGGTCGCTCCCCCTTATATGCTTTGGGTAATCGCTGCTATTTCTGTGGGATTGATGGTAAGCCATATCCGTTTTGCACACTTTGGCCGCGTGATTCTCAAACAGATTCCGAAACCAATATTTTTCCTGACAAGCTCAACAATAATCGTGATTATTTCCTTCGTTCTCAAAACCAAGAACGCACAGATGTTTGGTTACCTGATCCTCTGCTCAGTAGTCATCTATATGTTTGTAGGGAGAAAATGGCCGCTTCAAACCCAATGAGACCATACTGCTGAATCGATGTGGGAAGCAAACATCAGACAAAGAGTTTTTTTACGTCTTCTTTAAGTACCTTACCCATTGTATTGCGCGGAATCATATCTAAAAAAATCAATTCCTTGGGGCATTTCCAATTATGTAGTTGGCTTTTGCAGTA
>JABDPQ010000265.1 GCA_013042695.1 Desulfobacterales bacterium
GGAAAGGGGTTTTCAGACATCTATAACCTCGCAGGCGGTATCCGTGACTGGAAGAGCCCGGTTGCAGTTGGCACCCCAGATCAGGGGCTTGATTTGTTCGACGGCAGTGAAGGACTCGAAGAAACACTGCTCATCGGCTTTGCTCTGGAGCAGGGGCTCCGTGAATTTTATCTCAGCATGTCTTCTGAGGTTGAGCAGGATGACGTAGCAAAACTATTTAGCACGCTTGCAGAGGTCGAAGTCAGGCACCAGGAGCAACTGCTCAACCAATATCAGAAGATGACAGGTAAATCTATAAGCAATGAAGAGTTCATCTCCCAGATTGTTCAGCCGGAGATGGAGGGGGGAATGAGCACCGATGAATACCTGAGCCGTTATCGGCCTGATTTGTCCTCGGTGTTAGATGTTTTGTCTCTTGCTCTGTCAATTGAGGCACAGGCTCTGGATCTTTACCAGCGGGCGGCAGGCAATGCCACGGACAAAAGTATCACAGAACTATTATTCAAGATAGCCGAGGAAGAGAGGACCCATATCGACAGGTTGGCAGCCATGATCAATTCACTTCACTGATAGGAGATTTGGTAGTGAAAAAACGACTCGTTCTGATCGGGGGCGGACATGCACATATGATGACACTTGCCCACCTCGACATGCTGGTTGAAAAAGGATATGCAGTTACCGTTATTCAACCTTCAGAATTTCATTATTATTCGGGAATGGGACCGGGAATGCTTGGAGGCACATATCGTCCCGAAGAAATTCGCTTTGCTACTCGTCAGGTGGTTGAGTCAAAAGGCGGATCATTTGTGCTTGGTCGTGCAGAACGGATTGATCCGCTCAAACAAATCGTTATCCTCGCTGGGGGTGACGAGGTTGGCTATGATGTCTTGAGTTGTAATGTCGGTTCGTATGTTCCCTTTGACATGGCGGCAGACAAAGCGGGCACATGCTTTACTGTTAAACCAATTGAAGGGCTGATGACTGCTCAACAAAAGATTAGCGAACTGAGCGGCCAACGGTCAATTACCATCGCTATTGTGGGTGGCGGTCCATCCTCGATTGAAATTGCCGGAAATTGCCGACAGCTAACAAATGGCTCGGACCTACATCCTGCAAAAATTCAGGTATTTGCAGGCCGAAAACTGATGTCACGGTTACCACAGCGGGTGCAGCTCGATGCCAGAAGGATTTTGGAGAAAAATGTAATTGAAATTATCGAGGGGTCGTATGTAAAGAAAATAGATTCGGAACAGATTCAATTAGCAAATGGTAATCAGTTTCGAGCTGATATCATCTTCTCGGCAGTTGGGGTTAAGCCTTCAAATATATTTGTTGCGTCAGGAATTGACACAGGTCCGGATGGTGGGCTGCTGGTCAATCAATGTCTTCAATCGACGCAGTATCCGAATATTTTTGGAGGTGGCGACTGCATCTATTTTGAGCCAAGTCCTCTGGATAGAGTCGGCGTCTATGCCGTTCGCCAAAATCCAGTGCTTCTCAATAACCTGAAGGCCTACCTGGCAGAAGAGGTTTTACAGCCGTTTGACCCAGGTGGCAGCTACCTGCTTATTTACAACCTGGGTGGAGGGATCGGCATATTGTATAAATGGTCGCTCATTTTTTCGGGTCGTCTGGCATTTCGGGTCAAAGACTATATAGACCGCAAATTCATGGAAAAGTTCCAGTCATTTGAACACTAAAAACAGCTAACCAGCGAATCTCAAGCGGGAACGCGCTCATAGCGGATGATGCTGTAGGGCTCTTCTTGGTTATACTCTATGCGCTCGATTTCATTGAATTGTTTCTGATCAATGTCTGAAAAGTAGACGTCACCATCGACATCTCGTTTGAGCAAGGTGACAATGATAGTGTCGGTAAGCGGCAGTGCCAGAGTAAAAATATCTCCTCCGCCAATCACAAATACTTTGTCCTCACCCGTGCAGTATTCAAAAGCGTCATCTAATGAATGCATGGTAATGCATCCGGGAAACGACCGCGATTTGTCTCTGGTTAAAACAATATTGTCTCTTCCAGGCAGCGGCTTCCCTATCGAGTCAAATGTTTTTCTCCCCATGATGAGCGGATATCCCAATGTTGTTTTTTTGAAATGTTGAAGATCCGAAGGAAGATGCCAGGGGAGTTTCCCCTCTCGACCGATCACTCCGTTTTGCGCAATTGCTACAATGATAATTGTTTCCGGCATAGCTAACACCCAGGTTTTCAGGAAAAAAGAATTGTTTTTGTCAGAGCTTTTTGTTTGTAATAATAATCGTAAATGATGTTTTCATAAAAAAGTTGAACGTACCAAGAAAAAGCAACAGACAATAGGTGGTACGTCTACTCATGCGAGGCAATACATATTGTATGCTCAATAGCATAAAATAATTTCCGATACGGTAAATCGTATTCTCCACAGTGCCACTAAAATAAACTTTTTTCACAAAGTTTTGTCAAAGACGGCTGTTAATCACGAGTGAATTGCGGTAAAACGCAGACGGTTTTAGAAGTATGCTATAATCAGAAAAGATTATCTATCTGTATGCGTAACATAATAGAGTGACTTAGATCAGGGAGTCGGAGGAGCAGGAATGAAAGTGAAGTGTCCCCATTGCGGGGTAAGCGGAAAAGTGGATAACACGTTATCTGGCTCGAAGGTCAAGTGTCCACAATGCAAAGATATCTTCCTTATCCCATCAGTGGATTCGTCAATTCGATTATCTGAGCAGCAGGCTGAGCCATCGTCCTATCAGCAAACAAGCCATTTTTCAGAGAGCGCAGCACAATATGGCAGAGGAGATACTTCCAATAACGCCGAAGATGACGCATCTGCTGGAACAGATAGCGTAGATCTCCCGGTACCTGATTCCTCGGAGCAAATTGAGAAAGAATTGCAGGCAGAACTGGACGCCATGCTTGCAGAGACATGTAGTGTCTGCGGCAAAGGTACAGGAGATGAGCTGACATTTTTGTTAAATCATGGGCTTTATTGCCAAGACTGCCAACCTCAGGATCAAGATCAAGGGACAAAGGCCGAACCAAATCAGGAAGAAATCTCGGCAGCAACGCTGATTTCAGTGAAAACCGATGATAACGAAGTAAATGAGCAGACAAATACTATCCCTGTTTTTTCCTTGCCTGATAGACTATCAATGGGAGCCCTGCTCAAGGAATCATGGATCATGACTCGTGGCTTGAAAAGCTCTATCTGGGGAGGCGTCGGTATCATGGTCATCATCCTGGCTGGGCTGACAGCAGCAACAACTTATCTTATCGCGCCATTTGGAGATCCAACCGTTGGAATGCTAGGTGCCTGGCTCAACATTGGCAGCCAATGTGTCAGTACGATTCTTTCAATGATCTTTGTTGCCGGCTTGATGTATATAGCGCTCAGACGGGTTGCCGGCAAGAACTACTCCTGGAAAATGATTTTTAGTGGTTTTGGGCATCTGGGTCAGATTATTGTTGCTTCTGTGCTGATGTCTTTGCTCATCGTCATTGGCTTTTTGTTGCTTATTCTGCCAGGAATTTATCTCACCATCGGTTATTCGCTGACCCTGCCGCTCATCCTTGACAAGGGGCTTGGTCCATGGGCTGCGATGGAAACCTCGCGCCGAGTGATACACAAAAAGTGGTGGCAGGTTTTCGGGCTTTATGTGCTGATGTATGTGATCTATTTTATCTCATGTATTCCTCTTGGACTTGGGATGATCTGGACAATTCCAATGTTCTTCTCGCTCACTGGCGTATTGTACCATGTCTTAACTCCAGCCATTTCCGAGGAACCCCTCAGCTAACTTATTGGTCATTTCAGCGGAACTAAACTGTTCGTTTGCATGTTTATTTTTGATCTATGGATAGCAATGTGACAAGCATTGCAAATCATTCTTCCTGGAAGAGCAAGATTCATCTGCTGATGCTGGTTTGTGCGACTTTGGTATCAACTTCGTTTATTGTCGGAAAAATTATCGCGGCAACACTTGATCCGGCGGCACTCACTCTGGTGCGCTTCATCATTGCTGCACTCATCTTGCTACCGATCATAGCCCGCAGGCACGGCGTGCAGACGACCCGGAAGGCGCTCTTGCGCTATGGGTTGATCAGCGGCTCCCTGGTTATTTTCTTTTGGTGCATGTTTTTGTCTTTGCGCTATACCAGTGCCTTGAACACGAGTGTTCTTTTTACCTTGGTCCCCGGTCTCTCAGGGATGTATGCCGCACTAATTGTCAAAGAGCGGCTTGGCAGAGCACGGCTGCTGGCCCTGAGCATAGGTCTTGTCGGGGCCATCTGGGTTATATTCCGGGGAGACCTGCAGGAACTGCTGAGCTTGTCATGGAATCGTGGAGACAGCATCTTTTTCGCCGGATGTCTGGCGATGGGATTGTACACACCTCTGGTCAAAATGCTGCATCGAGGCGAGCCAATGGAGGTGATGACATTCTGGGTTCTGGTGACGGGCATTGTCTGGTTGCTTCCTATCGGCGGTTTCGCTTTGACTCAGGTTACCTGGAGTGGGGTACCTGCTAGCACCTGGGCCTGGGTTGTCTATTTAGCAGTGTTTAGCACTGTTGTCAGTTTTTATATAACGCAATTTGCCATCCCGATAATAGGACCCACCAGAACAATGGCATACTCCTACCTTTACCC
>JABDPQ010000268.1 GCA_013042695.1 Desulfobacterales bacterium
ATGGTAAGTGGAAATTGTCACCGGCATACGATGTGATTTATTCACATAACCCGGCAGGGCAATGGACCAATCAGCATCAAATGAGCCTGAATGGTAAACGAGACAATTTTTCCCTTGAAGATTTAATCGCAGTCGCAGAATCCATTAGCCTGAACAGAACGGATAAAGTGATAAACGAGGTGTTCGCAGCCGTTGAGCGCTGGCCGGAATTTGCCAGACAGGCTGGCGTGAATGAAAAAACAATCAAGGATATATCGTCCAATCACAGATTAGGCATGGTTATGTAATCTATCAGACAGGAATAGTATAGATGTGTGCTCTCGCAGAGGCGCAAAGAGTGCCAGGGAAAACAAATTAAACGAACTGATTAAATAAAATTAAATAAAGTCACTGCTGTCCCACTTAATTGATGCATGCTGGTACTTGGTCCTATACATAGCGAATATTTCTTTGGCTAGTCTGCAGCTAGACTTGAATTCCCGGAGCAGCATGAATATTCTATAGAGCGAATAAAATGACCTCGTATAATCCACGTCATGCCTGCGCAGGCAGGCATCCAGCGTCTTAAGTCACTGGATTACAGAATACATCCATGTATTACGAATTACGTCCTGTAATTCGCCTTTCAGGCTGACCTTCGGTCATTCAATTTTGCTCCCGGCAGATTTAGTCCGGCTAAATACATGCCGGGATGACGAGTAAGTGAAACAACACCACGTCAGCATCTTTTTAAGTTCAAGTATATTTGCCTTCGGTTCAAAGTTAAGTGGTAAAACAGTGCGTCTGGCGCCTTTAATTTATGGCTCTTCAGGAAAATCTGTGGGTAAAAAAGTAAAGCAATAGTACAACAAGCATACAAGATTTACAGATTTGGATAGGGGAAGTGCATCCTGCCCCCTAACTCTGAGATGATGAAAGTGCGAACAACCATCATTTAGAGAAAAGGAAACAGGATGCAACTCAAGACTATCCTAAATCGGGTGCAAAAATACAAATCTTTTGTGTACGGCGGGGTTTACTGGGTCGAAGGCGCATCGGTACCAACCGTTGAGGTTGAGCTTCATGCGCGCAGAAACAGCCGCCCAGTCTGCTCAGTGTGCGGCCACAGAAGGTCTGGGTACGACAGGCTGACGAAACGTCGGTTTGAGTTCATCCCGATGTGGGGCATCAAGGTGTTTTTCCTGTATGCACCCCGCCGGGTCGATTGTCCGGAGTGTGGTGTTCGTGTGGAGCGGATGCCGTGGGCGGCAGGCAAGCACCGGCTAACCGAGAGCTACGCCTGGTTTCTGGCCGGTTGGGCCAGGCGATTGAGCTGGCAAGAGGTGGCCGTGGCCTTTCGAACGAGCTGGGATCATGTGTTCCGTTCGGTGGAGATGGCTGTTAGCTGGGGCCGGGCGCATCAGGATCTATCGGGTATCGAAGCCATTGGTGTCGATGAGATCCAGTGGCAGCGAGGGCACAAGTATCTGACACTGGTCTACCAGATCGACGCTGATTGCAGACGGCTGCTTTGGGTTGGATCGAGCCGCAAAGCCAAAACCTTGCTGAGATTCTTCCGCTGGTTTGGCCGGGAGCGAACGCAAGAGCTGCGTTATATTTGCAGCGATATGTGGAGGCCCTACCTCAAGGTGATAGCCAAAAAGGCGGGGCATGCACTCCACATTCTGGACCGGTTTCATATTATGGTGCATTTGAGCAAGGCCATCGATGAAGTTCGTGCTCAGGAGGCGAAAGAGTTGAAAGACAAAGGCTATGATCCTGTGCTGACGAAGACACGATGGTTGCTGCTCAAGCGTCCGGAGAACCTGACTTCAAATCAGGAAACCCGGCTGGCGGATCTGGTGCAGTACAATTTGCGATCGATCAGAGGCTATCTTCTGAAAGATGAGTTTCAACTCTTCTGGTCGTATATATCGCCCTACTGGGCCGGGCAGTTTCTGGATAAATGGTGTACCAAGACAATGCGCTCGAAGATTGAACCCATGAAGAAGGTAGCCCGCAGATTGCGGAAACATCGACCGTTATTATTGAACTGGTTCCGGGCCAAAGGACAGTTTTTCAGTGGGATTGTTGAAGGCTTTAACAACAAAGCAAAACTGTCTACCAGAAAAGCGTATGGGTTTAAGACGTACTATGCAGCTGAAATCGCTTTGCATCATGCACTTGGGGCTTTACCAGTGCCGAAAACAACCCACATATTTTTCTGACGAGGCTTATTTTTTAATCCATATATTTTAAACGTATCTGTTTGCTCTGCATAGACAATTCGACAAACGAGAGCTTTTATCAGGCTTTCATTAACAGTGCGGTACCGCTCCCCAGCAGTAATACAC
>JABDPQ010000282.1 GCA_013042695.1 Desulfobacterales bacterium
TTCAGGTTGTTTTGTGAAAATTAATCTGTCTCCCGGATCATGAAAAAGAAAAATAAAATCAGTCCCCTAAGTCAGTGCATTAATTTACTGGCATTCTTTTGCTGAACTTGAGGGGTAATCAGAAAAAAGATTATATCTCCAAAAAAATACACAAGACCGTAAGGAGAGACAATAATGGCTCTTGAGACATGTACTATCGACGGTGATCGTCTTAACTTTGAATTGGCTGAACTGGGAAAGATCGGGCTGGGTGAAGAGGGGGGATATTATAGAGAGGCCTTCTCTCAGGCCGATATGGACGGCAGAGCCTTGGTAGAAGTCTATATGAAAGAGGCGGGCATGGCTGTTACCCGTGATGCCGCGTTAAATTCCGTTGGCCGTTACGAAGGTCAGGATGAATCGCTGCCACCCATCGTGATCGGCTCGCACACCGATACAGTGCCCCGCGGCGGTAATTACGACGGTGCATTGGGGGTATTGTCCGGCATCGCCGTGGTCAGAGCCCTCTTTCTCGCCGGGGTCAGATTGAAACATGCTGTCGAAATTATCAACTTTACTGGAGAAGAAGCGGTGGCACCTGGAGGAACATTCGGCAGCCGGGTCATGACCAAACATTTTAACGAAGAGCTGCTGGAGCAGACTGTTTACACTGGTGATACTTTCAGGGAACATCTGGAAAAGGCCGGCGTGATCATAGAAAAATTGGCTGCCGCGGAAAGACTGCAGGGGTCTGCTGCCGGTTATGTCGAACTTCACATCGAGCAGGGGGGTATCCTGGATGAGGAGAATATTTCCATAGGTGTTGTCAGCGGCATTGTCGGCTTCAGACGCTACCGATTGGTGTTTCCGGGCACTGCCAACCATGCAGGGACAACCCCCATGGATAAACGGGATGATGCCCTGATCAAGGCTGCCCGCTTTACGCTCGCCGTTAAAGAAACCGCCGAAAGACATGGAATTGTCGGAACCGTGGGGACCCTGCAGGTAGATCCCGGCGCTCCCAACGTCATTCCCGGTAGTGTTGAGATTACCTTTGAAATGAGAGGTCTGGATGATTCCGTCATTGATGCAGCCCAAAAAGAGTTGAAATCTTCTGCGGATGAACTGAAAGCCTCGTTTGATAAATATTCCCACAAGCCCTCGGTCATTTCAAGTACAGAGATTGTCGGGGCCCTGGAAGAAGGCTGCCGCAAGGCAGGGCTGGATTATATCGTCATGCCCAGCGGCGCCGGACACGATGCCAACCTGATGGCCAGGATATGCCCGGTTGCCATGCTCTTTGTTCCCAACAGGGATGGTATCAGCCATTCCAAGGATGAGTACGCCACACCCGAGGCTTGCGTGAATGGTGCCAGAGCACTGTTACATGGAATAATAGAGCTCGATAAACAAATATAAGCCTGCCCGTAAAAAGGGCAGCGAGGAGAAATACGATGATATTTGATGTACTGATAAAAAATGGCACCCTTGTCTCGAGCGAGGGTGAACGCTTGCTGGATATTGCCATAGAGAATGGCAAAGTAGCCGCCTTGCTAACACCAGCTCAGGATATAGCTGCAGAAGAAATAATTGATGCCAAAGGGCTGCATGTCTTCCCCGGTATTGTAGACGGCCACTGTCATATGAGGGATCCCGGCAGGATGGAACGAGAGGATTTCTGGACCGGAACCCAGGCAGCTGCAGCAGGCGGCATCACCACCGTATGCGAGATGCCCATATCCATTCCACCCGTTTACACCGCTGAGATCCTCAAACAGCGCGCAGCAACAGTACAACCGCGAGCACTGATCGATTTTGCCCTTTACGGAACCGCCGGGTTTGAAAACCTGGATGAAATCCAGGGACTTGCCGATGCAGGTGCGGTTGCCTTTAAAACCTATCTTCACCCGGCAGAACCGGGTCGGGAAAAAGAGTTTACCGGGTTGATCTGTCCTGACTCAGGCAGCCAGTATGAAACCATGGAAGTGGTAGCCAAAACGGGCCTCCGTCATTGTCTGCACTGCGAAACAAATGAAATGATTCTGATGTTCACCAAGAAACTGAAGGAGAGTGGCAGAACTGATGGCCTCGTTCACACAGAGAGCCGCCCTGCTGTATGCGAAGACAGTTCTGTGGCCCTCTCTCTTGCCATCGGAACCACGGTGGGTGCATCTATGGTGATCTGCCATATGTCAAGCGCCGGAGCCGTTCAGCTGGTCAAGGAGGCCAAGGCACGAGGGGTGGATGTTATGGCCGAAACCTGCCCGACGTATATCTTCATGTCTGATGAATATCTGAACAAATTCGGCCCCTATGCGAAGAACAATCCCCCGCTTCGTTCAGAGGAAAACAGACAAAAACTCTGGGAGTATATCAATGATGGCACCATGGATTACATTGCCACAGACCATTCTCCCTGGAGGCCGGAATCCAAAGACGGCGGCATCTTCACGGCAAATTCGGGAATTGCCAGCTTTGACATGATTATGCCCTTGATGATCGACGCCATTAATGACGATGTCATCAGCTACAGCAAGGCCGCAGCCATGCTCAGTGAAAAACCGGCAGAGGTTTTTAAACTCGGAGAAAAAGGCCACGTAAAACCAGGTTATGATGCCGACTTTGTCTTGGTAAATATGAAGGATGAGTTCGTTTTTGATATGAAAAAAAGCTATTCCAAGGCAGGTGAAACCATGCATGTTTTCGACGGCAGGAAATTCTCTGGAAAAATCCAGTCGACCTGGGTCAGGGGCACAAAAGTCCATGAAAACGGCAAAACCATAGCTAAAGCCGGACACGGCCAGTTTGTGAGGCCTTAGTCATGATAGCACTGATTGCCCTTGGGCACTCCCCACGGCCTGATCACGAAGAAGTCTATCAGAGAATACTGCCGGGAGTTCCCCGCAAACTGGCCGGGGCACTGGATATATTCAGCTGTGATGAAGCCCGGAAGCTTGAAGATAAACAGGGTGTCTCTCCCCTGGTTTGCCTGCTTAACGATAAGACAACGGTAGAGATTCCCCTTCCGGTTCTCTTCCCCTACATTGAGCGACAAATCAAAGCGCTGGCAGCAGAGGGCGCCCATTTGGCGATTGTCCTCTGTTGCGGTGGCTTTCCCCGATTTAACAGTTCCATTCCGGTGTTCCTACCGGGTATGATCGTTCCGGCTGTGGTCAGAGCGACGTGTCCCGATGGCAACATAGGTATCATTGTGCCAAATCATGCCCAGGTTTCAGCAGCCGTTGCTCATTGGCATGAGCTGGGCATTAAAGTAGAATCTGCTGTTGTCTCACCGTATGAAGGAGTGGGGTTTGACGAAGCAGCAGAGAAATTCAGAGACCTGAGATGTGATCTGGTTGCCATCGATTGTATGGGCTTTAAAGAAGAACACCGGGACCGTCTCAGCAGGGACTGCGGCTGTCCGGTTCTCCTGCCTAAAACTTTGGTGGCCAAAGTCGCAGGAGAAATGGTGGGTTCAACTCCATCCTGAAAATCAACAGAGAATAGGATACAACATGTTTGATGCACAAAGAATGAGCAGTATACCCTTTTCCGGCATACGAAAAGTCTTTGAAGAGGTGCACGCCAGAGAAGCTGCCGGAGAGCACATCGTTAACCTGGGAATCGGCCGACCCGATTTTGACACACCGCTCAACATCAAGGAAGCTGCCAAGAAAGCTCTGGATGACGGGCACGTCCACTATGCTTCCAATTATGGCAATGATGATTTGAGAAAGGCAATTGCTCATAAGTTCGAGCGGGATAACGATCTGCACTATGATTATAAAAAAGAGATCATGGTCACCGTCGGGGCAAATGAGGGCGTCTTCCTCGCCATGCTGGCTTTTGTGAATCCGGGAGACGAGGTTCTCGTGCCCGATCCGTTCTGGCCTCACTATTTTCCCTGTGTCGAACTGGCTGGGGGTGTGCCCGTTTCTGTCCCGATCAGAGAAGAAAATGGCTTTAACCCGACAAAAAAAGATTTGTTCTCTCTCTGCACAGACAAAACCAAGATGATCATCGTTAACTCTCCTCATAACCCTACAGGAGCGGTTTTCTCAAAGAGGACTTTGGCAGGGATTGCTGACGTGGCCCTGGAAAAAAATTTGATGGTGCTATCTGATGAAATTTACGAGCAGCTCATCTATGGTGGGGAAAAACATGTCAGTATCGGTACACTCCCAAAAATGAAAGAGCGGACAGTCACCGTAAACGGGTTCTCCAAGAGTTATGCCATGACCGGCTGGAGACTTGGCTATGTGGGAGTGGAGCAGAACCTTATGTCTCCAATGATCAGAGCACACCAGTACTCAACGGTCTGTGTTTCAACCTTTTCCCAGTATGGAGCGGCTGAAGCCCTTAACGGCCCGCAGGATGAGCTTGGCAAGATGGTCTCCGAGTTCGGCAGACGGCGCGAGTTGGTCGTTGCCTCACTGAAAAAGATGAAGCGGGTGAGCTTCAGTGAACCCAAGGGGGCTTTTTATGTTATGGTCAATGTCTCTCAGACCGGCCGCTCCGCAGAGCAGGTAGCGGGTGACCTCTTGAATAGTGGCGTTGCCGTTGTTCCCTGGGAATCTATGGGTAAATACGCTAAGGGGCTGGTGCGACTATCCTATGCCAATTCCTATGAGAACCTCGAAATCGCCATGGAGCGAATGACTTCGTATTTCGATTATTAGCACTGGAAATTTAGCCCCCTCTCATATCAATAGCCGCTGTTAAAATCGACAACATACTTAAGTGGTTTGGACGCTAGAAACCTGAAATAATTATCACAAAAAATCTCCGAGATTTGCTCGGGAAATGAAAATGCCGCATTGTGGGGGGTAATGTAGACATTTGGTAAGCTCCACAATGGGCTATCCTCCGGTAGCGGTTCCTGTTCAAAGACATCAAGGACTGCTCCTTTGACATAACCGCGCTGAAGAGCTAAAACAAGTGCCTCCTGATTGATGGCCGACCCTCTGCCGACGTTCATCAAAATTGCCGTATCTTTCATGGCCTGCAATTCTTCCAGGCCGATGAAATGTTGTGATGCCGCGGTATCCGGCAGGATCAGCACAAGGTAGTCCAAGAGCGGCAGAAACGTTTGTATCTCAGAGGGGGTAAAGACTTGCTCGACATGGTCGATTGCGCCTCTGGTTCGCTTGAGCCCCAGAACACGCATGCCAAAAAAGGCAGCTGTCTGAGCAATATGACTGCCAATGGAGCCAAGCCCGACAATTCCTATGGTTTTGTTATGCAGGCCCACATAGGAGATCGGTGACCAGTTTCTCTGTTGCTGATTCTGCATGGTGGCAAAGAGGCTGCGCTCCTGCGCCAGGATATAGGCAAAAACATATTCGCTCATCAATGGGCCGAAGACATCCTTGACACCAGTGAGGATGTAGTCTTTGCGCAGCTCATCAACACAATAGGGTTCGATGCCTGCAAAGGTTGACTGCACCCATTGCAGTTTGTCGGCATGTTGCAGCAGCGGGGCGACAAATTCAGGCCGGCCAAGAATAATATCAACCTCAGAGATGTGCTTGAAGCCCTCATCCACACTGCACGCAGAAAAAATTTCAAGTTCAGGCAGGTCGTGCCCAGCGATCTCTTCGACATAGGTTGGTGCATTTTTCTCAAGAATCAATAATCGCTTCATCTTAAATCCTATTAATGTAATGGAGGTTTTACCAAGACAAGGTGCTCATCACCATAAATTATAAGATTACAATTGTAACTCAGCTGCATAACTAGGCGCAAGGAAATGGCCACGGTGAAATGAATTGACTCCGGCTGCTGCACTTCGCCCTGATCATCAGGTCTGTGAGGTTGGCAAACAGGCCATCCCTGGCCTGATCGCCAGTTGTGGACGTCATGTCCACACCCCTTACGGGCCTTTTTCACTGCCCTGATGGGCCTACGTGATGCATCCTCCGCCAATTCTTTTCACCTCAGGTTTTGGTTCCGCTGATCGGCTCGAAGTGTTCTATAACCATAGAAAATGCGCAGCCCGGTCGTCAGGTAACAGATAGTAGCAAATATCCAGGCAAGGATCGGAAAGCGTGCAGGAAAAAGGCAGATGAGGATGAAAAAAATAATCGTTTCGGTGCCCTCGGCCAGCCCGCCGAGATAATAAATTCCCTTACCCGGTAAACGCAGATCGCTGATATGGCGTCTCTCTGCTAGCACGGCAAAGGCCAGAAAACTCGAACCGGTGCCGACAAAGGAAAAGATCAGCGCGGCAGCTGCAAGACCGTTTCGGGCTGGATCTGCAAGCGCAAAACCAAAAATAACCGCAGAATAGAAAACAAAATCAAGGGAGATATCAAGAAAAGCTCCACTGTCAGTTGTCTCAGTCAGGCGGGCCAGCGCTCCATCGAGGCCATCTGCTGTGCGGTTCAGTAAAATGAATATCAATGCCAAATAATTGTGCCCAAGAGCGATAGCCCCGACCCCCACCATGCCGACAATAAAACCAGCAACACTAACCTGGTCAGGCTTTATGCCTCGACGTCTCAAGAAGCGGGCAAGAGCTTCAAGATAGGGAGAAAGCAGACGCAAACTCACTTTGTCAAGCATGATTACCTCTAGAGTTAATCCTTGCGGTCACGAATTCAGGTATTATTCATAACATATTATAGAGTGGAGTTGGACCAAAGAGTATGCTAAAAAAGATCCTATTGAACCTGTTAGCAGACACCGGCACAATAGCACAAACTGAGGAGAATGTTACCCATGCGCTGGAAAGACGGACGCAGGAGCAGCAACGTAGATGATAGAAGGCGTGTTCGCCTATCAGGGAAGGCCAAAGGAGGTGGACTCGGTATCCTTGTGCTTGCCCTTATCGGTATGTATTTTGGCATCGACCCGTCGATTATTCTCCAGCAGGGCGAGAGGATGTCGGGCGATTCGACCATGGAGCAAAGGCAATATGCACCATCGGCTGCAGAAAATCAGCTGGCTGATTTCGTTTCGGTTGTCCTTGCAGATACCGAAGACACCTGGGGAAAAATTTTTAGAGAAGGTGGTTCCACGTACCAACAGCCGATCCTGGTTCTTTTTTCAGGAGCCGTCGAATCTGCCTGCGGGTTTGCCCAGGCAGCCATGGGGCCGTTCTATTGCCCAGCCGATAAAAAGGTCTATATTGACCTGAGCTTCTATCAGGACCTTAAAAACAAGATGGGAGCGCCGGGCGATTTTGCTCAGGCCTACGTCATCGCCCACGAAGTTGGTCATCACGTACAAAATCTACTCGGCATCTCTGGCAAGGTACACCAGATGCGCAGTCAGATCTCACAGGGCGAATATAATCAGCTCTCTGTGCGATTAGAACTTCAGGCCGACTGTTTCTCCGGCGTCTGGGCCAACCATGCCGATCGTGCCAGGCAGATCCTGGAGACAGGTGATGTGAAAGAGGCATTGAACGCTGCCAGCATGATCGGCGATGATCGTCTCCAGAAACAGTCCCGCGGTTACGTAACGCCCGATTCATTTACCCACGGCAGCTCAGCCCAGCGGGTCCGTTGGTTTAAGAAAGGGTTGCAGTCAGGCAACTTGCAAACCTGCGATACCTTCGGGGCAGAGCAGATATAAAAATCATACGGATATCGCATACCCGGGACAAGTATGTGCATACAAGCTGTTCCCCATTCGGTGCCGCTGAGCAGCGGAGCCAGGGGTGGAACAAGACGCCAAACCTGTCCGAGCGTCAGCGAGTATTTGGCGTCCCACCATTGGCGAGCTGAGACTCACTCTTCTTTCTGCCCCGCCTGTTCTTGCTCTGCGGCAACGACTGCAGCGGCAGCTCCCACCTCCAGCGCTTTCTTGCTGGTTTCATCGTCAACAGATTGTTTGCTCTCATCGATTGGTACATCTACGATAACTTTGCGATGGGCATAATAGATGCCTTTGGCATTGAGGGCCTCAGTGATGCGGCGAAAGGCTTCACGCTTGATGACGAACTGCTTGCCGGGTTTAGCCGTAAATTTGACCCTGATAACCATGACTGAGTTGGTAATTTCATTTACTCCTTGCGATTTAACCGGCTGCATAAAATCGTCACCGAGCTCCTCATCTGCAAGCATGGCGACACCGACTTTTTTGATGATTTTTCGTACCTGGTCAATATTGGTGTCATAGGGAAATTCAAGAGGAAATTTAATAACGATACCGCCGCGCATATAGTTGGTAACGGCGCCAAGATCACTGTGAGGGACAACCTGGAGCATACCGCGATGATGCCTGAGCATGACATTTCTCAAGGTGATTGACTCAACCGTTCCGCGAATCGAACCGGTCTGGATGTATTCACCAACCCTGAAAGCATCGTCGAGTAGAAAAAAGAAGCCGGAAAGGACGTCGGAGACGAGTTTTTGAGCTCCAAACCCAACGGCAAGTCCGAGGACACCGGCACCGGCGAGGATCGGACCGATATTTACCCCAAGAGATGAAAGAACAGTCAGAACCACCATGACAATGATAATTGAACCAACCACCTTGCGCAGCATCGGCAGCAAGGTATGGCTGCGCCCTTTTGGGGCTCCACTTCCGAACTCATTGTCTTCATCTTCTTGCTGTTCGGGAACATCAGGAGTAGCCTCTTCAATTTTTCTCTCGATGTAAGAGGAGGCAAAACGCCAGAAGAAAAGTGCCAGAGCAACAATAACAAGTGAATCAAAGATTGCTTTAACTGCGGTGGTGGCAAACGGAATTCGATAGCCATACAAGGAGAGGAGCCAGGTAAACAGGGCTATGGCAAGCAGCAGTCGAAAGAACAGGTGTGTCTTTGAGATAATAGCCTGTTTATTGGCGGCAGCCTCTTCTTCATCAACCACCTCCTCCTGTTTACTGAAAGGGTCATCGATTGTCTTTTGGCCCAGGCCAAGAGAGTCTACAACTGAACTGATGACGAGCCGTCCGGCGTAGCTGAGCAAAAAATAGAGCGGAATAATGATCAGACTGATAACAAACTCACCCCGTTGGGCCGCGGATCCAGTCATGATCTGTCCAATCCAGATGAACCATATAAAAAACAAATAAAGCAGAACGGGTATGTGCCAGTATGTTGCTAGTTGGGATTTTAACCAGCTCACAGATTTTCCTTGATTGGCAGATTGGAGCACCTGTTTAACCGGCGATTTCAGGTAGATGACAAGGTAGGCAAAGACCGCCAGAACGGCACTACCAAGCAGAGCAGCAACCCAGGCCACAGTTTGGGGCTGGGCACCCAGTTCCCGGATTAAGCGCATAAAAAGCAGCCCGGAAAGAAGAACCACTGAAGATGTCAATAGGGCATGGTAGAGCGGCTTGACAAGCGACTCATCAATCTCAAAAAGTCGCAGCGCTTTGTCTTGCGGGGCAAAAACAATCCGACTCAATAGTTGGCCTGCCTTAAATATGAGTACGATACCAAGGATGAGCTGAAACAGCATTCGCCCCTTTATCGTCACATTTCCTGCCAGCAGCAGGAATATCAGTGTTGCAGAAATTGCCAGCACAAGCAGATTGGCAAGTGCCGGGATGTTATTTAGTATGTTTGCCCAGAAGCGAGCTAGATTTTCCTCATCGGGTGGTTTTAAATGTTCGATCTGAGACATGCCTTTGCGGGCAAATCGGTTGAAAATAAATACTGCCAGGAACCCAAGGCCGATGGCAACGATGGTGCGAAACAAAACGCCAAACAGCCCAGCCGTTTTTTTATCTTTATCTGCCATGGCTAGCACACGGGCCAGATCTCCGGGCACCTGCGGACCATATGCCATGACACTGATGCTGTCAGCATCCCCATTCTCTTGCTTGTCCAGCATATGCAGCCACTTAGACATGAAAGGTTCCCGGGTTCTCGATAACTGTTCGGCTTCGCTTACGAGAGCTGCATCGGAATTTGCTTCTGCGGCAGTGGCAGTCTGCGAGACATTTGCAGGTGAGTTAGATGACGTGTCACCATATGAAGCAAGAGGAAGAAAAAGCAAACATATCGCCAGACACAACAAAGAAAAAACAATTTTTTCTCTTTTCATGAAGGATCTCCGGTGAATTATTAAGCTGTCTTAGAGTATTCCGAAAAATGACTTAGGGGACTGATTTTATTTTTCTTTTTTGATCCGGGAGACAGATTAATTTTCACAAAACAACCTGAAAAAAAATCAGTCCCCTAAGTTATTATTAGAAAAATTTAATCTGTCACCCGAAATAAAGACCCGATGCTGAGGAATAAGGGTAATCAGAATTAACATTAATAAACTAAAGAGATAAATCAAAACTATTTATGAGTTGAGCCTTTTGCAAAAAGATGATTTTCGTTTAAAGTCAAACCATGCGAAACATGGTTACCGCAGGCATATAATTGATAGTCCGAGGATAACAATGTAAGCATAACGTAGTGGTTGAACGAAAAGGGCGTTTTGCAAGTGGCTCGAATTACCAATTCCTTACATTGAACGATATACGATGAGAGAACAAAAAACAGTTGAGCCGATATCTTACATAGCCAATGGGCAGGAATGTAAATAAGCCAGCGATCAATAGAAAGTTGGAGAACACGTGCATGGAAATGCCAATCGATTTTGAACAAATCAATACATTACTAGCTGTCGCAGCCAATGAAGGCCGGGATGTGTTATATGAACATGAAGTCTATGCTCTTTTGACCCAATCAGGAGCAGAGACCGCTCCAAAGTGTTTTTTTGTGCCACGTGACGCCCGCCTCACGGATGAAAAGCTGGCTTCCCTGCCCGGGGAACGTGTCGTTGTTAAAATCGTTTCCCCAACCATTATTCATAAAACAGAAGTGCAAGGCGTGCAGATCGTTAACCAGCAGCCAGCGATGGTTCGTTCGACCATCAGGCGTATGCTCTACGAAGTTCCGGAACACTTCAGCCTCTGGCTCAAGAGAAATACAGATACCGTTGTTCCAGCCTATCGCGGCCTTGATGGCACAGCCCAGGCTGAAGCGATCAGCAAAGATATCCAGGGTGTGCTGCTTGTGCAGTATATGCAGCCGGATTCTGAAGCGTTTGGCAATGAGCTTATTGTTGGGCTCCGAATGACCAGAGAATTCGGCATGGTAATCACTGCAGGTCTAGGAGGTACGGACACAGAGCTTTATGCCGAGCGCTTCAGGAAAGGTCAGGCCATCGTTGCTGCGTCTACCCGGATGCATGATGGACAATCGTTCTTTAATCTGTTCAGGAGCACCATTGCCTACAAAAAACTTGCCGGCCTGGTACGGGGACAAAGACGCATCGTCACTGATGAGCAGCTCATCGAATGTTTTGAATCATTCATCCAGATGGGCAACTACTATTCGCCGCTAGGCAAAAGCCCTGCGTTTGTCATTGACGAACTGGAAATCAACCCCTTTGCCTTTACCGACTATTTGATGGTTCCCCTTGACGGCATGTGCCGGTTCTCTCGAGTAGTAAAATCTCCTCAGCTGCGCTCAGCGGCTGCTATTGAGAACCTCCTGCATCCACAGCAGATTGGTATTATAGGGGCGTCTGCCAAGAGAAAGAATTTTGGCCGCGTCATTATCGACAACATCCTTGCAGAAGGCTTCTCAAAAAAACAGCTCACCATTATCCATGAGGATACTGAGAGTATAGACGGCATATCCTGTATACCTGCACTGGCGGCTTTGAGTAGGCAACTTGATCTGCTCATCATTGCCGTCGGTTCAGCCTCACTTCCCGAGCTTGTAGGAGAAATAATTGATCACCATAGTGCCGCCGCAGTCATGCTTATCTCTGGCGGCCTTGGTGAAACCGAGGAAAGCAGGGAGCGTGCAGCCCAGGTGGTTGCCCAGATCCGTCAGGGCCATGAAAGGGAAGAAGGCGGTCCATTATTCATCGGGGCAAACTGCATGGGGGTCATTTCGCACCCGGGAGGCTTCGATAGCTGGTTTATACCCGAGGAAAAACTCCCCAAGGATAGAATGGCACCATATCATCGATCTGCTCTGATCTCTCAAAGCGGCGCGTTTATGCTGAACCGTAGCCATCAGTTTCCAGAAATACGTCCTGCCTATATGATATCAATGGGCAACCAGACGGACTTGACGCTGGGAGACATGCTCAATTATTTCAAAACCTCTACCGCTGTTGATGTTATTGCGATATATGCGGAAGGTTTCAATGACCTGGATGGACTGGTTTTCTGTCAAGCTGTTCGTGAGGCGGTGCATGCCGGCAAGGAGGTCATTTTCTATAAGGCAGGGCGTACAACTGCAGGAAAAGCTGCCACGAGTGGACATACGGCCTCACTGGCCGGCGACTACATGGTCTGTGAAAGTTGCGTTCGTCAGGCTGGTGCAGTGGTTGCCAGAACGTTCACCGAATTCCAGGAATTGCTGTTCATGGCAGAGGTACTGCATAATAAACATATTTTTGGAAACAGACTGGCAGCCATCAGCGGGGCAGGTTTTGAGGCAGTCGGCATGGCCGACTCCATAGAGTCAGATGATTACCAGGTACGGCTTGCCCGCTTCAGCCAGTCAACTAAGGAGAGGATTGGCACCATTCTTGAGGCCAAAAACCTGAGATCATTGGTAACAATCAATAACCCGCTGGATATTAACCCCGCCGCCGATGATGAGGCCCATGCCTTGATTGCAGAGGCGGTAAGCAACGATGCAAACGTTGATGCCGTTGTCATCAGTCTTGATCCGCTGTCTCCGGTGATGCACACCTTATCTGATGCAGAATCGACACGTTTCAGCATGGACCGGCCGGACAGCATAAAAAACAGGATAATAGCGCTCGCCTCACAATCTGATAAACCGCTGATTGCCATTGTTGATGGCGGACGCAGCTTTGATCCGCTCAGGCAAGCACTCATCGATAGCAATATACCGGTTTTTAACGTCTGCGACCGGGCAGTTGCTGTCTTGGCACTCTATATCCAGGGACGTTTGAGAGCAGAGACCATAAGAAAAAGGGGACGAACCACATTTTAGTTCTGTTAAAACGTGGTACGTCCCCTATTTCCCTCTCCCACTTTTTGGTTACAGCTTAGTAAGTTGGTTCGTCTCCAAGCGGTTTACCGACGGCAAACTCAATGCCGGCAAAAGCCGTCAAATAGCCGTAATAGGTTACAACCAGCTCACTTTGTGTGCGCGTCAGGCTCAGCTGGGCGTCATTGAATTCGATAACGTCATAGGATCCTGATTGATATCGCTTCTCGGCGAGCTGGACATTTTCTTTGGCAAGATCCAAGGTCTGCAGCGCTATCTGAACACTTTCACGGTTTTCTTCAGTTTTAAGGTAGCTGTCAGTAACCTCACTAACGACGGTTAACTGAAGGTCTTGCAGCTGCGCTTTATTTTCAAGAAGTCGTCCTTTTGCTTCTGCTGTGGCACCTTTTGTCTCAAATCCTGAGAATATTTCCCAGGTGGCGGCAACGCCGACTTCCCAGTAATCTTTATATAAAGTGAGATCAGTATCATATTCATTATATTTGGCATCGGCGGTAATTGCCGGCCAATAGTCACCTTGGACTCTGGTGAGATTTGCCTGTGATGCTTCGATCATTTTTTTCATCTGAGTGACATCAGGCCGCTGATCGAGGGCTTCCACGATTGAGTTCTCTAGGGTAATCGGTACCGGTGGCATAGTATCGAGAATGGTGTCAAGATCGACTCTTTCACTGGTAAGCACGTAGTTGCCGCGATTGGGTTTCTTACCCAATACCTGTTCAAGAGCAACTTTTGCTGTTTTCAGGTTATATTCTGATTTGAGCAGATTCATCCGGGCATTTGAAAGTTCAACTTCTGCATTAATTACATCGATCTTGGTGCGCACGCCGGCTTTATAGTAGACCTGGGCTCTGCCAAGGTGTTGTTCGAAACTTTTTACCGATTCGGCCGCGACATCAATCAAACGCATTTTTTCAAGCACGTTATAAAAAGCCTTCTTTACTTTAAAGACAACCTCCTGTACCTGCCTCTCCAGGTGAGCATTTTCGGCTGCTACATTTGATTTGCCGACATCGATGGCACCTGTTGTCTTGCCGAAGTCATAAATCAGCTGCGTAAGGTTCGCTGCTCCATGGGGAATATCATCTGTTTCAACTTCGTCAAAACCCGGGCTCACCGCTCCGGAATTCAGCGTTGAAGCGGCACCTGAATCCTGTCTTTCTGTATAAAAATAACGGGCCATCAGAGACACCTGCGGCAGGTAACCGGAGCGTGCCTGAGTCAACTGCCCACGGCTCTGCGCCAGCTTCTGCTTGACGACCTCGATCATGCGGTTGTATTTGAAGGCAATGCCCATCAAATCTTCAAGCGTCAGACCAACTTCACCATCCTTTATTTCATAGACGGAGGGAGATTCTCCAGAAGATGCAGTGGCAAAATTATAGACGACTAACTCGTTGATATTAAGAAATAACTTGTTTTGATTTGCAAAAGCTGAAGAGAAAAGGGCGAGGTGACAGACAGTGAGGATGGGCAGGATACGTCGTAAGGTATAAGCCATAATCTGTTATGAAAAAAGGGGGAAAGTGAACGTCTGATTTGGACGAACAACCTACCATATTTTTGGCGTCCAAATCAATACAAATTAGATAATTTCTGGAAGAAAATAGAGCGCAGAAAACAGTGAAAAATGTCATCTGTGCGGAAGGGCAATGAGAGCAGGCACTGCAGAAGTTAGGTAAAATTATATCGAAATCTAAACAATACTTTCTCGCGGAAAAACAAGTTCCATAACTTCACGGGCGTCTTCTTCGACCTGAGCACTGATTGAGGTGCAATCATCTGCAGAAAGACCGGTAAGCGCCCAGACCGTCTCATTAACAATCAATGGTCCTTCGTTAAACTTACCGATGCCTTCGTGAGCTTTAGCAAGCAGGGATCCAAGGTGTACCAGAGCAGTTTCAAGGGGAAACTGTTCTGCTTGTGTTGGTTCTGTATGAAAGGCAGTGGTCTCCTTCAAGCTATCAGGTAAGGCCCAGTGACGCATCATAATAGCGCCTACTGAAGCATAATCAAAACCGAGCAGGCTGCGTTCAACCATGTGAATAGGTTCATTACGCTGTTTTGAGGTAATAATGGCCTCCTGGGATACGTCAGGAATCGCCTGGTACATGACAAGATGACCGATATCATGAAGCAGCCCGGAAACAAAAAGACGCTCCTTGTCGCATCCTGGACACAAAGCAGCAAGCTGACGTGAGGTTACCGCACAGTAGACACTCTTGTACCAGAATTTTTGCATATCCATAACAGAGGTTGACATCCCTTTAAAGGCATCGGCTACGGAGGTGGCAAGTACCAGATCGTGCACCTGCTGTGTGCCGAGAAGAGTGATGGCGCGGCTGACGGTTTCGACTTTAGTCGCAAATCCGAATAGTGAACTGTTCGCCATGTGCAGCAAACGAAGCGTAATTGCAGGGTCCTGACTGATTACTACGGAAACTTCTGCCATGGCAAAATCGGGATCATCAAGGATATCTCTTAGACGAAGATAAATATCAGGCAATGAAATGAGTTCAGCCTTTTGGGTCACATCATCAAGTTTGGAGTTCATTATATTCTCCTATCAACCCTTACGAATAATGAGTAATGCCATGAATCTAATGAAAAATGTAGTTCTTATAGACTAATTGTTTGTCAGAGAAAATACAATACTCGTGTGTTAATGAAAAGGTGAGAATATCTGCTCTTGGGCACGTGGGGTCGACGAAAAAACTCCTTAAATGTTTAAAATGACATTCTATTTAATCTTCTGTGAACATTGATTCAGTTGTTTGATCAGATGCGTTTTCTGATGAAGGTATATCTTTTGTTTTTTTGTCTTTCTTGCTTTTCTCTTTTGGTGTGATCAGGATAGAAACGGGATCAAACCCTTTCCAGATCGGCATGGTGGCCAGAAAACTGGTCATTAAGGAGCCAGCCCGCAGCAGATAACTGACCACTCCTGCTGCAAACGTTGCAGAGACGCCGCTGACGGCATAGACGACAGTTTTCTGTTGTTCGGCAGATTCTTCAAAAGATTCATCCATCTCCTGGTGCAGGATTTCAAGCTGTCCCCGCATGGTTGGGTTTTCCATGATAGCATTCATATCAACCGTGTCCATATAGATGGGAGTGGCCGAGAGCGGTGAGATAAGAAATTCAGAGGCTTCATGTAAGGCAGCCCGAAAACTTTGGAGCAGAACAGACGTGTAATTATGTTTTACTAACTGTTTTTTTTGCTCATCGGAATCCTGTATTTGCGGGATAAGTTGACCTGAATTTGCGGCGACATAGCCGAGGTATTGCTCATCTGACTCTATTGAGGTCTCAGTTGCATTAGTAATTTCAGCATTGGGCTTTAAATCAGGTGAATTCAATATGCGTACGGCTACGTTTTCCGCGGGATTTTCATCAACAGGGATATCCTCGTCCACCGGAGCAGTTTCTATTTCAGTTGTAGGCGGTACATAGGTATCATCCGGGGTGTCAGTTTCGTTTGGATCTGTGACGATTTCCTCATCCGTAGACGGGTCATCAACGGGGTCGGGGTCTGTGTCTGGAAGTGGATCAGGATCAGGTTCAGGATCTGGCAGTGGATCAGGGTCAGTATCGGGATCAGTAACGGGGTCAGGGTCTGGATCGGTTCCACTGGATTCATCGATATTGCTGATAGCTATGGCAAAGGTCTGACTACTCGTGCTTGTATCTGAAGAGGTAGCTAGCACAGTGATTGAGTGATTAACCGCCGTTTCATAGTCCAGACTGCCAGCAACGGTGATGACACCGGTTACGCTGTCAATTGTGAAGCGTCCTCCGGCATCATCGGAAAGCGAGTAGGTTACTGTATCAGTTCCATCATTATCAGTCGCCAGAGCTGATAGACCAACTGCAGTATCGGTTGCAGAATTCTCAGCGACTGAATTTACCGTTCCATCGCTGTCAATAACCGAGCTGATAGAAAATTCATTAACATCGGTAATAGTAATGATAAATGCTTGACTGCTGGTACTACTGTCAGAAGAAGTGGCCTGGACGGTTACGGAATGATTGGTAGCAGTCTCAAAATCAAGCGGATTGGCTACGGTGATGGTTCCACTAATAGAATCAATGGCGAAGAGTCCACCGGCATCGTCTGTAAGCGAGTAGGTGATCGTATCGGTGGCGTCTAGATCGGTTGCCAGGGCAGTGATGCCAACCGTATCTCCAACAATCCCATTTTCTGCTACACTGTTTGCAGTCGCACCATCACTGTCGGAGACAGGGCCGACCGTGTTCTCGTTTATATCGGTGACCGTAATGGTAACCGTCTCGGAAACCGGCGTGGTGCCGTCTGAGGCTTCAATGGTCAGGGTGTAATTGGTCAGTGTCTCGTAATCGATTGCCGAGCTGTCAGCGATGGTGATGTTACCGCTGTTATCGATGGCAAAGGCCGAGTTGGTATTACCGGCGGTAATGCTAAAAGATGCTGGAGTATCGCCTGTGGTGAGCACCGTGCCGACAGCGGTGTCGTTCGGATCGGTTTCAGATACGAGATAGGATTGACCTGCAGTAATGGCACTAGAAACATCAGTGACATTAATGGTAACCGTTTGAATTGCAGAACTATTGGTTCCATCGGATACTTGCAGACTCAGGGTATAACTTGGGGTAGTATCGAAGTCGAGATTGGTATTATTGAGTACAGTGATTTCACCAGTTGCCGCATCGATAGCAAAGACACCACCCGTGTTACCACCGGTAATAGTCCAGCCCAAAAGGGTTGTAGCTGTATCGACATCTGTGGCATCTGCATTGCCAAGCAAGAAGCCGTTGGCTGCAGATTCGGAAACAGAGAATGCCTGGCCTGCAGTTATGACCGGGTCGTTTTCATTGATTGGATTGATGGAGATTGAGACGATCCCGGTGTCGGTTATACCGCCATCTGCATCACTGACAATGTAAGTGAAGGCGTCGGAGAAGTTTTCACTACCGTCATGGGTATAACTGAAGGTACCGTCCGAATTTAAAGTAAGCGCACCGTTTCCGGGACCAATACCAAGAGCAACGCTAAGTGAATCATTTGGTAGGTCAGTATCATTATCATTGGCCAGGACTGAAGTAGCACCACCGTCCAAGGTTGTGATAGTAGCTCCTTCGTCAACAGTAATTGAGTCATCTGTGGCGACCGGATCATTGTCGTTTATTGGGTTGATGGTTATAGAGACGGTTCCGGTGCTCGTTGCGCCACCGTCTGCATCACTGACAATGTAGGTGAATGTATCGCTGAAATTCTCCGAGCCATCATGTGTGTAGGAGAACGTGCCGTCGGCGTTCAAACTCAGGCTGCCGTAGCTTACATTGGTATCCAGTGAAACGGTGAGTAAATCATTTGGTAAATCATTATCTGTATCGTTAGCAAGAACTGAAGTAGCGCCTCCGTCCAGAGTGGTGATGGTCGCCCCTTCGTTTACGGTTATACTGTCGATACCTGCAACAGGATCGTTATCGTTGACCGGACTGATGGTCAAACTGACGCTAACCGTATTAGAAGTTGCAGTGGCAAGATCATCAATAGTGTAGGTGAACGAATCTGAAAGCGTCTCCGATCCGTCATGGGTGTAATCTACTGTGCCATCGGCGTTGACATTGTCAATGGTTCCGTTTGTCGGGCCACTGATGATATTGATTGAAGCAAGATCCAGCCCATCATCAGCGTCGGTATCGTTACTAGCCAGATTCAGATTGGTTGTTGATCCTTCGTTTACT
>JABDPQ010000289.1 GCA_013042695.1 Desulfobacterales bacterium
AACTCTACCTTCGAGTAAAGCTTTCTGTATAAACACCGTGCGTGCCTCAGGAATGTTCTTTTTATTTCTTTGCGGAAAGTTGACAGTCCTGCCGGCAAGAATAATGAGGCCATGTAGTGACACCGTCTCGTCTGCAACCACTCTTCCCGATTTTTTTTCCCACCTTATATTGCTCCAGGAATAAGAACAAAACTGATTTGCACATTGTTCAATCCACTCAGGTTCAATCGTTGCCACAGTATGTGCAAACAATCTAGAAGTTTCGATAAAAGAACCGGCAACAATCCAGTCTCCACTTCTTGTGAACTGCTGGCTTCCTGGAAAAATCATTATTTCACGGTTCACACTGTCTTGGTATACAGAACCCTTTTTACGACGAGCGCATTGACGGAAAAATCCGCTAAGCAGCGATTGGTGAATTGCTTCATATGATGATTCGTCATCGGAAAAATGAATTTGTTTTTCTCTGTTTAATATTCTTGTAAGCTGTTCGTGAAGGTCAATCCATTCTCTCATTCTTTGAAAGGAGAGAAAGTTACGAGCACAAAATCGCTTTAGCCTCGACCAGGAGAAACCTTTTGCCATGTAGTGAAAACTGTTCCAAATATTGAGCAAAACAAGAAAATCTGATTGAGGATGAGCAAAGGTTTTGTGAGCCTCATCTGCAAGCGACTCCTTTTCGGCCGGCCTCACACGAGGATCCTGAATGGCTAGTACGGAGGCTATAATGGCTATGTCCCGTACACAGTTATTTTTGTCGGCCTCAATGATTATTCGGGAAATGATAGGATCAATCGGCAGGCGAGACATCATTTTGCCGTATTTTGTCAGGTCTTTGGTTTTTGAAATGGCACCAAGTTCCTGAAGCATTCGATACCCATCGCGTATAGCCGCAGGTTTCGGCGGCGTAAGAAATGGGAAATCAAAAGGATCGCCGAGTTTGAGCGCAACCATCTGCAAAATGACTTCTGCGAGATTTACACGGTGAATCTCAGGTATGGTGTATTCAGGGCGAGACAGGAAGTCCTCTTCACTGAAGAGCCTAAAACAAATCCCCGGGCCAACTCTGCCGCAGCGGCCTGAACGTTGATTGCAACTCGCCTGAGAGATCCTGGTTACGGGCAATATTGTGGTTCGAGATCGAGGGTTATATGTGGAAATCCGGGCAAGTCCGGTATCGACCACATAACGTATTCCTGGCACGGTGAGTGAGGTTTCAGCAACATTAGTGGCAAGAACGATTTTGGGTTTTTGATAATGTTTAAAGATACGTTGCTGATCTGATTGTTGCAGTCGGCCAAATAGTTTGAGAGTAATATGGTTTGGAAGGCGACCCTGGAGAATCTCGCTGCAATTGATAATGTCGCGTTCTGTTGGGAGAAAAACGAGTATATCGCCCGGTGGCTGGTGATCACAGATTTCTGCAATAACGTCAACACAATGTTCAAGGTAATTCAATTCTTCAACAGAGTCGTCTGGAGGTGAATATCTGTGGTCGACCGGATATGTTCTTCCAGAAACGGTAAGTATTGGCGCATTTTGAAAATGTTTGGAAAATGCCCCCGTATCAATTGTCGCAGAGGTTATGATGAGCTTGAGCTTATTCCTTTTTGCTATAAGGGTGTGTAGGTAACCGAGGAGAAAATCAATGTTAAGACTGCGTTCATGCGCTTCATCAATAATGATTATGCTGTATTTCCTGAGGAGGGGATCGTTCCTCGTT
Source organism: Desulfobacterales bacterium (assembly GCA_013042695.1). Lineage (GTDB taxonomy): Bacteria > Desulfobacterota > Desulfobulbia > Desulfobulbales > Desulfocapsaceae > JABDPQ01. The sequence goes on from JABDPQ010000289.1 coordinate 1,724, forward strand.
TCAGCCAGCAAGACTCCATCGGTCATAAACTTGATTCGAGTATCATCGCTTGTCTTGTCTTGAAAACGTATTTTGTAACTGACGAGACTCTGCAGGCCACCGAGCTCTTCTTTGACACGTGCTGAAACAGAGGTGGCGGCAATGCGGCGCGGTTGGGTGCAGCCAATAATGCCATGTAATTCTGGGAAGGTCTGCAGACAAATCTTGGGAATCTGGGTGGTTTTTCCAGAACCTGTCTCTCCGGCGATGATGACAACCTGATTCCCCTTGATTAGATCGCCAATTTCATTAACGTATGAAGAAATTGACAAATCCTGGGGATAGCTAAAATCCATGAAAAATTATGCTGGATTGGTAATTTAACGGGAACGTTTTGTTCTTGCTCAAAGACATCCATAGTAAATAAAATTTCTATCATATACCAATTTAAAGCCAGTTTGAAAATGAGTGAATGGCCGTAGAACCTTTAAAATAATATTTGCCATATGTCGTGCCGCCATTTTGCTGTCTTCAGGCACCATAGGTCATACTCAAAACCACGCTATACATAGCGGCAAAAGTCAGAATCATCTTGACATGCTGCGTCATTCACGTGCGGTAACCTGCTCACAGCACTCCCAGACTGCTCCGCTGACCTCCTCATTCGTTCCTTGCCTGACCGTGCGTCTATGAACTTATGACCTTATGCATAACTCTTGTCGATTGATCAAAGATCCAGTATACCGGTGTTGGTAATTTGGTATAAACAGTGTGTATACCCCCGGCTATTGGTATGAGGTTTTACTCATAGCGTTTATTGGCCTGAAGCACATTCAGCAGAAGTTTTAGAGACATTATGATTCAGTTAGAGGTTGCGGTCGCCGCACCTGTCGATCAGGTCTATTCATATGCGCTTCCTGATAACCTGTTACAGGAGTTTAAAGGGAATGATCTGGATTCTGTTATTGGCAGACGTGTTCTGGTGCCCTTTGGCAAGCGAATTGTTACCGGTTATGTTCTCGCATGCGCAAAGCGAAAAACAGCAGAATTCGCGCTCAAAGAAATTAAAGACATTCTCGATGATTCGCCATTATTTCCGCCAAGCATGATTGCCTTGTTTAACTGGGTATCTCTCTACTACCACTATCCTATAGGTGAGGTTATTAGATCGGCGTTGCCGCCCGGACTTGTGATTCGCACCCAAAGGCAGCTGCGCCTGACGGATGAAGGCTGTGTGTCTGATTTTGATCGTTATCTGCAGGGAAAAGAGGCACCGCCTTGGATTGAAAAATTGCTGACAAAAAGAGCTTTGACGGCTCATGAGACAAAAAAAATACTGGCACGGCCCAGAGATAAATCCTTAGTAAAGCAATGTCTCGCTTCAGGATCGATTGCTTGCGTTACGACAATGAGCAGGGGCCGGGTGTCACAGAAAAACGAGACCTGCTATCGACTGACGCAGCTCTATGCAGATTATCTCAGCAAACCGGAGAATATCGAATCAGATTTTGATCGTTTTCGCTCAGCCTTTTCCAGGATCTGTTGTAGAGACATTGCCAAAGCTGAAACAAAAACAGTTTTACTTATCGTCTCTCTTGGTGATCATAGACAGTGTTTTGAAGTGCCAAGAAAGGAGATAATTGCACGATATGCTTATGCTGCAACTATTTTGCCAGGCCTTATCGACAGTAACATTGTAGAGCCTGTTTTGAGGCGGGTTTATCGAACTCCTTTTGGAGACCTTCTCCCACGTTATGAAAAGCCATCTCTGGTTACCACAGAACAGCGACAAGTTATCGACGAAATCAATCACTCTATAAAGAAAAAAGAATATCAAACGTTTTTGCTTCATGGTGTCACGGGAAGCGGAAAAACAGAAGTTTATCTCAATGCTGCAGAGCAAGCCATTGGACTGGGACGTAGTGTCTTGGTCCTTGTTCCTGAGATCGCACTGGCAATTCAGATAGAAGCATATTTTGTTTCGAGGTTTGGAGACGCCGTCGCCTTACTTCATTCCGGACTCACCACTGGGCAGAGATTTGATGAATGGTCACGTGCAGTCGCAGGTGATGCACGGATAGTCATTGGGGCTCGATCTGCCGTTTTCGCACCGTTAGAAAATCTTGGACTGATTATTGTTGATGAAGAACATGATTCAAGTTTTAAGCAGGAAGAAAGTTTGCGATATCATGGGCGTGACGTCGCAATCGTTCGTGCAAGACAGCAGAATGCGGTGATTATTCTCGGCTCTGCGACTCCGGCTATTACCAGTTTTTACCATGCGACCAGGAAAAAATTTAAGCTATTGAAGATGAAGAGCAGGATCGGCGGGAGGTCACTGCCAACGGTTGAAATTGTCGATCTAAAAAATAAAGAAAAAAATAGCAGTTTATTTCGAAAAAAGTTGTTGGTTGCCCTGCAGGACAATTTTGCCAACCAAAAACAGTCCATTTTATTGTTGAATCGTCGAGGATTTTCAAATTCAATGATTTGTAGGGATTGCGGCACAATCGCTGAGTGCCGTCATTGCCAGGTGAGTTTAAACCTGCATAAAAGTCGGCGGCGACTTCTCTGCCACTATTGCGGATTTACTCTTCCTGAAAAAACGATCTGTGAGACCTGCGGCTCGATTAATCTCTTCCCCGTTGGCTTTGGAACGGAAAGAGTTGAAGAAGAAGTAAGGCTGTTATTGCCAGAGGCCAGAGTCGCTCGATTGGATTCTGACAAAGCTTCTGATCGTAAAGTTTTCATGAAGGTACTTCAGGCAGTAAGAGCACAAGAAATCGATATTCTTGTTGGCACGCAGATGATAGCAAAAGGTTTGCATTTTCCAAATGTCACTCTTGTCGGAGTAGTTTGGGCGGATGGTGGCTTAAGTTTTCCCGACTATCGATCTGCTGAGAAGACCTTTCAGCTTATTGCTCAGGTGACAGGGAGGGCTGGACGTGGAGACACACACGGCAATGTGATCGTTCAAACGATGCAGCCTCAGCATTACTCAATCTTTCTGGCAGCAAATCATCGATATGAGGAGCTTGCCAGAAAAGAGTTGGAGATCAGGGGGCATGCAGGATTTCCTCCGTTTGTCAGACTTGTGTCACTGCGAGTGGAAGGGCTTTCAGAGGAAGACACCAGACGCAGAGCATTCGAAATAGGATCAGAAGCGAGACAATGGGTCAAACGGAGAGGTTATAAATCAGATATTGTCATACTCGGCCCGGCGCCGGCACCACTCGAAAAGTTACGAAACATGTATCGTTGGCAAGTTCTACTTAAGGCTGAGCAACTTGGTCCCCTGCATGATCTTGCCGATCATTGCCTGAGATTATTCAAAAACAAGGGAGCTGAAAAAGTCATACTCGATGTAGATCCGGATAGTATGCTCTAGACGTTGCCGGGATGAGGAGCACAATTTGCCGGCATGATCGATAAAATTTCTTCCTGTAGAAGAGCATGGCAAGAAAACACACCATTCCTATTTACAGTTTATACCATTTTTTCTTAGGCGACCAACAAACCACTTTGTTTCGACCTTGTTTTTTGGCCTCATACAAGGCTTCGTCGGCATTGCCGATCATCCAACTCTTGGAAAAATCTTCTTCGCCTGCAGGATTGATGGTTACCACGCCAAAGCTTGCAGTTACATGATATTCTTCACCGTCTAACTTAAATACGGTGGAGTCGATCTCTTCGCGGAGTTTTTCAGCGGCCGTATAGGCTCCTTGCTCATCTGTTGACGGCAGAATTATGACAAATTCCTCACCACCGTAACGCGCTAGGATATCATACTGCCGCAGAATGGCCTTCATGGTAGCACAAAATTCCCTGAGAATGAAATCACCTATCTGGTGGCCATAGGTATCATTGAATTTCTTGAAATGATCGATGTCGGTCAGAATAAGAGAAATCGTTTCATCGTTTCTGGTCGCCCGATTAATTTCCTGGTCGAGGGCGTTTTGAAAATAACGATGATTATATACCTCGGTCAAGCCGTCAATGTTTGCCAGGTTATCAAGAATTCTGTTTTTTTCTTCAAGCTCTTTAGCGAGATTTTCCAACTCGATCTTGGCGCGGATAAGTTGCTTATTCATCTGGTCATAATCGAGATTTATGAGATTTAGACGGACATTTGCTTCCTGAAGAATTTCGTTGACTGATTTGGGATTCTTTATTTTCAGACCAAAATATTCCCCTGCCTTTTTGATATGTATGTGAACATCTTGAAAAATTGATTCGATTTCTTCATTTGTCAGGTTAAGGAGCTGCTTGGCTTCCTCACGGAACCGCTTGTGGTAGTCTTCTGGTTTATCTGAGAAAAGAAGGTTTGTCAGCAGGTCTGAGAGGTAAACTGCCTTGACAGTATCTGCAATATTCTTGCTGCTGCCGTTGAATTGAGCAGGATTATGATGGTAGAGGAGCGGTTGAAGCAAGATGTCAGGAAAACCCCAGTTTTTTGCGACTTCATAACCAATGAAGCAATGATTTACACCGAATATTGATTCTTCAGCAGCCAGAAGATCATACTGGTTATCGTTTACCGCTGTGAGTACTTCTTCATATTTATCAGCAAAGGTTTGGGCAAAAATGAGTTCTCCAATATTCTGGAGCAAACCTGAAATGAACACCTCTTCTGTATCAGCCCCCTCTACCTTGTCAAGGATGAGTTTAGAGGCCACTGCTGAGGCAAGGGAACGTTCCCAGAATTTTTCGAAATCAAATGTATCTTTGTCCTTACCTGCTTTAATCGTTAGAAATGAGAATGAAAGCACAAGGCTGCGAACTGCATTGGTCCCCAAAATTGATATTGCTTGTTTTATTGAGCCGATTTGTTGTGGAAAACTATAAAAGGATGAATTAGATACTTTAAGTATTTTTGCAGAAAGAGATATATCTTGCGAGACGAGATCTGCGATATCGGACAGCGTTGTATCTTCACGAGATGTAAGTGAAATCAGTTTCGAGGCAACTGTTGGTAAGGTCGGCAGTTCATCAGACTCAAGAACTGTTTGCAAGATATCTTTTTGAGACATTAAATGCACTCCGCGGCTAGTGTTTTTTTATTCATTCTAATAAACTATATCCTTTATGAAAGAGATCTTGCAAGAACTTGGCCCAAAAAATTCATAATTTGTTACATTTATGGTGATGTTGCCATGATTCTTGTAGATATCATAGGACGAGCGGTTATTATTAGCCAATATATAAGATTGATGCGGCTTGGAAAGTGTGCGAAGAGATGAGTAATGCTGCGAATATTGTCAGTGTGTACATTTGACCAAAACAATCATACAAGAAAGTAAGCGATAAAGGCAGGTAACGACCCTGCAGCTACCTGTACCAAGAATTGAGCAGTTTGCTTTAATCTGCTCTACAATGAAAATTGGGAATTAAAATGTCAGAAAATCAATATGGTTTCAAATATGACGAGTATGGAAACACCAGCGAGATTCTTGTCTATGCCAGCGGTATAGAAGCGACATCTTTGAGTTTCGTAAATAAAGGCACCGCGTTTAATGAGGATGAAAGAAAACTTCTGGGCCTGCAGGCTGCCCTGCCTCCTGGAATCAGATCAATCGAAAATCAAGTTTATAATTCTCAACAGATCGTAGATAACAAATGTGATGATCTGGAGAAATATATTTTTATGCGAGCCATGTTTGATCGAAATGTAACCCTGAGCCACGCCCTTATCAGAAGTGATCTTGAGAATTACATGGGTATCATTTATACACCAACAGTTGGAGATGCGGTCAAAAAATATTCTTCTATGTTTAGACGTCCAAGTGGCCTGCATTTCACCCCGGATAATATAGATCAGGCTGAAGACATTCTCCGGAGATACTTGCATCGTGACATAAGAATAGCTGTCGTTACCGACAATGAAGGAATTCTGGGATTAGGAGACCAGGGAGCGGGGGGCATCGCAATCAGTTTGGGCAAATTGATGCTATATAGTCAGGGAGCAGGTGTCGCTCCCTGGCATTGTTTGCCTATTTCTCTTGATGTCGGTACAGATAATCAAGGGTTACTTAATGATCCGCTCTATCTTGGCTGGCATCACAGAAGACTTCAGGGAGAGGAGTATCTCTCTTTTATTGGCAGGTTCGTTCGCGCTTTCCGCAATGTCTACCCAAATGCTCTGTGTCAATGGGAAGATTTTTCCAACAAGAATGCCTTTGCCATCAGGGATTCATTTGCCGAAGAGCTTATTTCGTTCAATGACGACATCCAGGGTACTGGCGCAATAACGCTGGCCGCTATCTATTCTGCAATGAAGATCAAAGCAGAATCGCTCGCTGATCAGGTGTATCTTGTCTGCGGAGCTGGCGCAAGGGGAATTGGGATTGCTGAGCAGATCGAGGATGGACTCTGTGACCTCGGGCTTGATGTACAGTCGGCAAGAGAAAAGATATTTGTGCATGACGGCAGCAGCATTATTTCTACAAAAAACAGGTATGCACACTATAAAATGAAATATGCTAAAAATCCGGAGATCTATGACTGGCTCAGAGATTCTGAAAATTCTCACCTCGCCAACATTGTTACATCTGCCGGAATTACTGTACTTGTTGGAGCTTGCGGACAACCAGGGTGCTTTACGAAAGAGGTCATAGAGGCTGTTACAAAAAACAGCGATAGGCCTGTTATCCTCCCCTTATCTGATTATGACCAATGTGCTGAGGCTGTGCCAATGGATATTGAACGCTGGTCAAACGGCAAGGCCCTGATAGCCCATGGGAGTAATTGCGCCGTTTCAAACTCTGAAGATTCGAACCCAGTAATTGCCCCCTGCAATAATGTCTTGATTTTTCCTGGTGTTGCCCTGGGTACTCTTGTTTCTGGTGCCAGACAGGTATTGCCAGGATTTTTTACAGCAGCCGCGAAAGCAGTAGCTGAATCAGTATCAAAAGAGGATTTTGAAAATGGCCAGCTGGTTCCAAGCATCAGTGATATGCAAAAGGTTGCCATTCATGTAGCCAATAATGTGGCTATGAGCGCCGTCAGAGAGGGAGTCAGTAGAGCATGTGCATTCTCAGATTATAAACATGAAAATGACCAGGTGAGAATGAAAAAGTTGATAAATGGCATTCGTTGGGAGCCGGAATATCTTCCACTCACTGCTATGTAGTGCTTTCTTGGCTGATGGTGTGCAGTAGACCTTGCAACGATTCCCAGCTCTTCGTCTCATATATTCTTTTTCGAATTGCCGAACTACCTCGAAGTCCGCTAAAATATCTGCCGAGATGGTTTTTTATCGAAGCCGTTGTCTGGCCTGGATTTGCGCTGTACTGCTCAATCAGGCACAGATGCCTGTTTGCCCCCCGAAGCACCCCCTGCAGCGTTTTTGGTTTATCACCAGGATTGAATACCCAGGGATTGCCAAGAGCTGCTCTACCAATCATGGCGGCGTCACAGCCTGATTGAGCAATACGCTGCATTGCTTCAGCATAGGTGCAGATATCTCCATTGCCGATGACAGGAATAGAAATTGTTCTTTTTACCTCTGCTATAATTTGCCAGTCCGCCGCTCCGCTAAAACCTTGTGACCATGTACGACCATGTAGGGCAACAGCTGCTATTCCCTGCGCTTCTGACATTCGAGCAAATTCTTTTACATTAATTGTTCTTAGGTCTGGGCCAGACCTGAGTTTGACCGTAACAGGACAACGTGCAGAGGCCACCACAGCCCGTATAATCTGCTCGGCATTCACGATATCTGTCATCAAAGCGGCTCCTGCTCCTCTTTTGGTAACCTTTTTAACCGGGCACCCCATGTTTATATCAATAATATCAGGACTGAATGAATTAAGTCGTGCAGCAGCTTCTCCCATGACGGCAGGATCAGAGCCAAATAACTGAAAAGAAACAGGTCTTTCAGAACAGCAGCTCGCAAGCAAACGTAGGGTATTAGCCTGATTGTATACAAGACCGTGGCAGCTTATCATTTCTGTAACACAGAGGCCTGCACCGTATTCACGACAGAGTATTCTGAATGGCAGGTTGCTATAGCCAGCAAGCGGAGCCAGTATAAGTCGATTTTGCAGAGATAATGATCCGATTGTGATCATGGTAAGTTACGAGAAGAGCAGGGAACAGCAAATAAAAAGGCCGACTCGCGCATGAGCCGGCCTTTTTATAGCAGATAGCATGGCATAATCAGAGTTTTGAAAACTCAAGTAATGAATTCTGGTAGATTTTCTGCGACAGTTCATCTACGATGATTTCAAGGGCCTCAGTCGCATTATCCCTTGTCTCTGAAGAATTGGCTGAAACTTTATATTCTTCAGTCCACGTTTCCGAGGGCACTTCTATTAAAACTTTTTCGGTTTTAAGGTCTTTGAGTATGTAACGAACTTTAAGCCTGATGTTCACTTCACTGGTTGTATTTGTGCCGCTATAGGTGAGGCTCGGCAGGTTTATTGAAACAATTTCTCCGGCCAAAATGTAATCAGCCCCTTCTTTATCCTTGGTAATATTCAGCGAACCTGCTTTCTGGTACCATTTTATCAGGGACTGGTAAAGTTTGGAGTCGAGTAAGAGGATGTTGGTTCTGTTTGGCCAGGTTTTAACGTATATTGATCTGTTGGGACCGGAATAGTAATAAGGGTTACGGTATCCGCAAGCAGTGAGCAGCGTAGCGACCGCAAAAACTACCAGTATATATCGAAAAATCGGTTTCAAGGTTTTTGCTCCTTATTTAGTATTGTGTCATGAAGAGCTATTTGAAACTGTTGCTGCAAGGTGAATCAAGAGTAGGTTTATACTAGTATTAAACAACGATATTAACAAGTTTCTTCTTGACCACAATGGTCTTTTTAATGGCTTTTCCCTCAATGAACCTTTGAATATTGCTATCTTCCAGTGCCTGGTGGGTTAAGGTCTCGTCGCTGATATCAGCTGCGGCCTGAAGGCGTGATCTCACTTTGCCATTGACCTGAACAACAATTGTCAAAAGATCCTCCTGGGCAATGGTTTCGTCATAGTCCGGCCAGTTTTGCCTATCCACTGTTGAATCAAATTCCATGATAGACCACATTTCTGCGCAGAAATGCGGTACCATGGGTGAAAGCAGGATCAGAATCGCTCTAATAGCCTCATTAACGATAGGGGTATCAGCCTGATTGGCATGAGCGTCATCACTGACAGAGAGCAGGGTATTGAATAGTTCCATGACAGCGCTGATGGCTGTATTAAAATGGAAGTTTGTCTCTATGTCATGCGTTACTTTTTTTATTGTTTGATGTATTTTTCTGTTGAGATCTCGATTGGCCTTCGCCAATTGATCATCGAAGCTATATTCTGTCCGATCTCTTCCTGCAAATGTAACGATATGGCGATATACCCGATTTAAAAAGCGACTCGCACCTTCAACTCCCTGCGCATTCCATTCGAGATCTCGTTCTGGGGGTGCGGCAAACAGGCTAAACAAACGAACCGTGTCGGCTCCATATTGCTTGATGAGTTGGTCGGGATCAACGACATTTCCTTTTGACTTTGACATCTTGGCCCCATCTTTAATTACCATTCCCTGGGTTAACAGATTACTGAAAGGCTCGCCGACTTTCAGGTAGCCAAGATCTCGAAGCACTTTTGTAAAAAAACGGGAATAGAGAAGATGCAAAATGGCATGTTCCACTCCTCCGATATACTGGTCAACGGGAAGCCAGTAGTCAGATTTCGGCTCGTCGAGTGGCGCATCATCTGAGTCTGGACAGGTGAATCTGGCAAAATACCAGGAAGATTCCACGAATGTATCCATGGTATCTGTTTCTCTTCTGGCGCGCTGGAAGCACTTCGGGCAGGTTGTATTATAGAAATAAGGGCGCTGATTCAATGGTGCACATTCACCTGAACTTTTATCTGAGTCTTCAGGAAGTATAATAGGCAGATCATCAACGGCCACGGGCTGCACGCCACATGATTCACAATGAATCATGGGTATAGGTGTTCCCCAGTATCGCTGTCTTGATATTCCCCAGTCACGCAGACGATACGTCACATAGGCAGACCCGATGCCGTTTTTCTCGGCAAAAGAAATGATAGACTGCTGGGCGTCAATGGAGTCCATGCCAGTAAAAGAACCAGAGCTGACAAGTGTTCCCGGAACCGTTGAGGCAGCTTCCATTTCAGCAGGCTTGAGTTCAATGCCATCGGGAAGAACCACCGGGGTTATCGGGAGATTATACTTTCTGGCAAATTCGAAATCTCGCTGGTCGTGAGCCGGGACTGCCATTACTGCACCAGTGCCATATTCAATAAGCACAAAGTTTGCGACAAATATGGGGACTTTCTCGCTGTTAAATGGGTTGATACAATATCTTCCGGTGAATATACCTTTTTTTTCTATATCTTCTTCCAAACTGTGGTGTTTCTTTTCAGTTAAGATCTGCTGTGCGAAATCTGTAACTTCTTTTTCATGGCGAGTACCTTTGATCAATATTTCAAGCAATGGGTGTTCAGGAGCAATAGACATGAAGGTGACACCAAAAATGGTATCCGGTCGAGTAGTAAATATTGAAAGCGTTTGCTCCAGACCTTCTATTTGAAAGTCACATGCTAAACCACTCGATTTACCTATCCAGTTTTTCTGCATGGTCACGACTTTTTCTGGCCAGCCGGACATGGTGTTGAGGTCTGCCAGGAGTTCTTCAGCGTAATCAGTGATCTTGAAAAACCAGCCATTCATGTTTCTGGGCTCAACCTGATCGTCACAGCGCCAACACGTTCCATCAATAACCTGTTCGTTTGCGAGGACGGTTTGACAGGTCTCGCACCAGTTAACCGTTGTGATTTTTTGATAAGCGAGTCCGTTATGGTACATCTCTATAAACAGTTTTTGCTCCCAGCGATAATAATCGGGACTACATGTCGCAAATTCACGCTTCCAATCATACGAAAGGCCAAGCTCCTTGAGCTGGTCTCTCATATAGTCAATGTTTTCATAGGTCCATTTAGCCGGATGGGTGTTGTTTTTTTGAGCGGCATTTTCAGCTGGCAACCCGAAAGCATCCCAGCCCATCGGATGAAGAACATTAAATCCTCTCATTCTCTTATATCGAGCAACAACATCGCCAATCGTATAATTTCTAACGTGTCCCATGTGTATGCGACCAGAAGGATATGGAAACATCTCAAGCACATAGTAGTTCCTTCGGGAAACATCTTCTGATACCTGGTAGGTGTGCTCGATTTCCCATTTCTGCTGCCACTTCTTTTCGATTATTTTAAAATCATATCTGTTGGCAAGCTGGCTCCTGTCGATCATCTACTTCCTCGATATCTATTTATTTGTATGTGAAAATGTTAGGCGGCCGAGAGCATCAAGTTGAATAACTATCAGGTTCATCAAAGTGAGCAATGTTTTCGAACGTCGTATATTCCTTCTTAAAAAACAGTTTAGCAACACCTGTTGGCCCGTTGCGTTGCTTGCCGATAATTATTTCGGCTATACCTCTTTGGGGGTTGTCTTCAGCCTTGTTATACACTTCGTCACGATAAATAAAACAGATGACATCCGCATCTTGTTCTATTGCCCCAGATTCTCGTAAGTCTGACATCATCGGTCTCTTGTCAGTGCGACTTTCAAGACTTCGGTTTAATTGGGATAGTGCCAGCACCGGTACTCGATATTCTTTAGCAAGAGCTTTGAGTGATCTGGAAATATCACTGATTTCCTGGGTTCGATTTTCTGAACTCCTTCCTCTCATAAGTTGAAGGTAATCGACCAAGATGAGCTTGATAGGAAACTGAGAGGCCAATCTTCTCAATTTTGAACGCATTTCTAATATGGAAATCGCCGGTGTATCATCGATGTATATTGGCGCATCCGATAACATGCCTACAGCTCTGGTAAGATGCGGCCAATCCTCGTTTCGTAACTTGCCGGTCCTAATTCGATGGGAGTCAATATGACCAACAGAGCTGAGAAGTCGCATGGCAAGTTGCTCCTTGGCCATCTCCAAACTGAAAATGGCAACGCCCGTCTTTTCCACAAGAGCAGCATGTTGAGCAATATTGATCGCAAAAGCGGTTTTTCCCATGGAAGGACGGCCTGCAAGAACTATCAGGTCTGCTGGCTGAAGTCCCGCTGTCATTTTGTCGATTTCAGAATAGCCGGTTGGGACGCCGGTAATCAGTTCTTTGCGCTTGTAAAGCTGTTCAACGGTCTCAAAGCAATCGGGTATGATTTTTTTCAGGGGTAAAAAGGTACCGACACTTTTTTTTCCGGCAACGTCAAAAATAGCCTGTTCCGCCTTATCCACTAACTGATCAACTTCATCTTGTTCTTCATAACAGCGGCTGGCAATGTCTGAGCTGACATGGATGAGATTGCGTAATACCGATTTTTGTTTGATTATGCGGCAGTAGGAGGCAATATTGGAAGTTACTGGCACGATGGAGGTAAGCGATGCGAGATAGGTCGCACCTCCTGCACTTTCCAATTTGTTTGTGTCGTTGAGCAGGCTGGTGATTGTGACAAGATCTTGAGGTTCATTACGCTCAAACAATTCAAGCATTGCCTGAAAAATAATACGGTGGCCTTCCCGGTAAAAATCCTCTGGAGAAATCAGTTCAATGACGGCAGGTAGAGATTTGTCCTTGAGCAGAATCGAACCAAGAACAGATTGTTCCGCTTCAGTATTTTGCGGGGGTATTCTGCTGCCTGATCCAAGGGTGCGACTGGATATGGTTTGACCTAAATCGCTCATTGCTAATGGGGGCCATCTGCAAAACGCCCTTTTCGTTCAACCTCTAGGTTATGCTTAAATTTTTATCCTCAGAATATCGATTATATGCCTGCGGCAAAAATTTTTCGCATTCCTTGACTTTGAACGAAAAGCATCATTTTGCAGAAGGCTCAATGGGATAATGTTATTGAGCTACAAGTCTTGTCTAATATAATGAGTTCCATGTGTCAAAACAAAAACACACCATGAGAAGCTCAATTCTCATGATGTGTGAGCCACTTCAAAAACGCCCTTTTCGTTCAATCTCCACGTGGAGCACTATCCTTTTTTCGGCTTTCTCAAGCACTGGTAATTTGCCGTCGGAGGTGCTGAAGCGTGCAGATGATCTTCTTAACTTTCAGCATTCTGGGCGACGACAACTACCGTGATTTCTGCATTAAGATCAAAGCCAACCTTGATAGCGATTTGATTTTCACCGAGGGTTTTGATTGGTTCTGGAAGATTAACGTTTTTCTTTTCGACACTAATCTTATTTTCAGCGAGCTTTTCAACGATGTCAGCAACGGTTACCGAACCAAATAGCTTGTCGTCTTCACCAACCAATTGGGAAAATTCAAGGGTAATGCCACTGAGTTTTTTGAAAAGTTTCTCTGCTTTTTTTCGCTCCTCTTCAAGTCTTACTTGGATTTCAGCCTTGTTCTTTTCCAAGCTTGCCAGGTTGGCAGCAGTTGCCAGCATAGCCTTACCTTGAGGCAGCAAGTAATTTCTGCCAAATCCCGGTTTTACTTTGACAATATCACCCTCACGGCCAAGAGAATCAATTGTCTCTTTTAATATCAGTTCCATTGTAAACTCCTTTTAACTCGTTATACAGGTTATTTCATATGCGTATACTATGATGGTTTATCATCAGGTGAATCATTTGTATCTTGAGGTTTTATCCGTCTAATATCAAGCCATACGTCACCAATACCAACAATCAGCAGCAGTATCGTTCCAAATGATTGGAACAGCATCATGCCATAAAAAAAAGCCCTCAGCAACAAGGGGACTTTCCATTTGTGCATAAAGAAAACAAGGATGGAAAAGCCTTGGAAAAAATACACCAAACTCAATGAAATTAAAGCGTTGACACCGATAACTCTTATTGCACCCAAGGGCAGCAGCACCACTAGTGCTGAGCCGATGAAAGGCCAGATAACCTTATCAGGAAGCTGCCACGTTCGGTGCTCAGCCCATGGTTTATATCCGGTAACTCTTCTTACCATAACATTGCCGGAAAGCATCGTAAACCAAATGATCAACAGAGACAGGCCCAAAATGATGGAGGGCATCACCTTTGGCATTATTTCTTTCATCTGGTAAAACGAT
>JABDPQ010000294.1 GCA_013042695.1 Desulfobacterales bacterium
GTCTTGTGATCAATAGCTGGGAACTCTTCCGGGTAACCCGTAATGCAATAACGGAGGGCCAGGGACATTATGCAAATGATCTGCTCATGATGATCGAGTCTGCCTTGCGTGACAGAAAATTCGCCGATATCGTTCGACTGCAGACCGATTCGGACATGGACCCGACGCATCGTGGCATGCTGGCGGCAGAACTCGACATTGATGAAGAAGATGATGTCTTCGAGGCCCCAGGAATTCTCGCAAAAAGCGATTTCTTGGAGATCGCCAAGTTAGACCGTCCCGATTTGCACTACCCGGTCCATCATCCATGCGACCACCCGCAACTGCTCATCGATGAACCAAACATTTTTCACATAATGCGAAAACAGCAATCGGTACTCCTGCAGCACCCCTATGAATCGTTCGAGACGTCGGTAGAACGTTTCTTAAGTGAAGCAAGTAAAGATCCCAAAGTACTCGTCATCAAAATGACGCTGTATCGGACCAGCTCCGATTCCCGCATTATTCAATATCTGATTGATGCGGCTCAAAATGGCAAACAGGTGGCGGTGGTAGTAGAATTGATGGCCCGCTTTGACGAATCAGCCAATATCAAATGGGCCCAGACGCTTGAAGAAGCAGGCATCCATGTAACCTATGGTGTCGTGGGGCTGAAAACGCACAGCAAGCTCATCTTCGTTATCAGAAGAGACTACAACGGTCTGCGGCGATATGCCCATATCGGCACAGGAAATTATCATTCAGGAACCGCACGCGGGTACTGCGACCTGGGCTTGCTCACCAATGACCAGATCATCGGCGAAGACTTGACCGAGTTATTTAATTATCTGACTACCGGCTATACTCCCGTACGAAAATACCAGAAACTGCTGCCGTGCCCCAACATACTCAAAAAAGCCCTGCTCAAGAAAATTGAACGGGAAATCAGCCTGCACAAGGACGAAACTCCTGGGCTTATCCAGCTTAAAACGAATGCCCTTGAAGATAAAGATATCACCAAAGCTCTCTACAGGGCATCTCAGGCAGGAGTCCATGTAGATCTGCTCATTCGTGACAGCTGCCGTCTACGTCCAGGCATTCCCGGCCTTTCTGAGAACATTAGTGTCATTTCAATTGTTGGCAGGTTCCTTGAGCATACACGAATCTTTTATTTTAAAAACGGTGGCGACGAAGAATATTTTATTGGTTCGGCAGATCTGATGAAACGCAATCTTGAATCGCGTGTTGAAGTTGCCGTTCCTGTTGAAGCTAAAGCAGAACAGGCGCGTATCAGAGAAATTCTCGACATTCAGATTCAGAATAAGCGAAGTGTCTGGGATATGCAGCCTGATGGTTCATACATACAGAGAAAACCCAAAGATGAAGATGACGCACGTACCGTGCATGAAATAATGATTGAACTTGCACAAAAACGGCTTGAAGGTACGTCAAAAAAGAAACGAAAAAAAACCTCCAAAGCTTCTTCACGCAGAGATCGCAAACGCAAACGTAATTAAAGCAGTCCTTTGTAAATACAGCACCTTGAATTTGTTTTGATGCCTTTTTTTATCAATCCTTGAGCTCATCAAAACGGCAGCTTAAATTGAGTTCGCCATCTTCGTACTGTTTTTTCACCTTGTAAGGGAGCGTCTTAAAGAGGTTAATCATGGCGTGGTTTGTGGGGAACGTATAGGCAATTAATCCAGCAATGCCACTCTCCCGTGCTACCTCAGCGAGCTTACGCAGAAACAATCTGCCAAGACCTTTTCCTTGATAACCGGGCCCAACTGAAAATGCCACTTCTGCCATGTTGATGTGACTAATGCGCATACTCTCTGCTACGGCCACAATAGTGCCAAAACCAAACTCACCTACCACGGCTACAAGCGTCAGGCTGTTTACATAATCTCCCTGGGAACGAATCTCAACGTCTTTTCTGGCAAATATGGTCTTCTGTCCGAAAAAGCGGGAAACCACATCCTCCTTCGGAAGACTGTAATAATGCTCCTGGATACGTCTCTCATCAACTGGTTTTGCCGGACGGATGACAACATCCTCCCCATGAATTTCAATGGTTTCCTCAAGCCGCACCGGATATACCGCCTTGGCAGCCTCACCAAGTGTCCTCTCCATACCGATCAGTCCCTGTTCTTTTGCTGCGACAAACAACTCTTCGCGATAATCGGGATGGGCGATCTCAATCATGGCAATAACCCGCTCCTGCAAGCTTTTACCAAAAAGATTGACTGCGCCATATTCTGAAACGACGTAATGCACATCTCCCCTTGGCACCACCACTGCTGTATCTTCAAACTTTGGGACAACGCTGGAAACGGTTCCATACGGCCCTTGCGTAGTTGAATTGAGCATCAATATCGACTTTCCATTTGGCGATCGACGCGCCCCGCGAACAAAATCGGGAATACCAGAAACCCCGGCGAACCGTGTTATAGCAGAGGCCTCTGCTGACACCTGTCCGGTGAGATCCATACTATATGCGACATTTAAGGAAACCATACGGTTGTGCCGTGAAATAACAAACGGATCATTCACATAATCGGACGGATGAAAATCAATTGCCGGATTGTCATTAAGGAATTCATAGAGATCACGGCTGCCAACAGCCATAGATGCGACCATTTTTCCTTCATTGAGCCCTTTCTTCAGGTTGGTTATATTGCCTCTGGCATAAAGATGCATGATATCATCTGTCAGAAACTGAGAATGGATGCCCAGGTCATTTTTGCCCCCTAATCCTTGAACAGTTGCCTGGGAAGCAGCATCAAGTCCGATCTGCAACGTAGACCCATCTTCGATGAGATGCGTAATGTAACTGCCGATTTGGGCTGCCGCCTCGACAACGGTGCGAGATGGCAGGATATAAAGCAGCTCTTCCTCGTGCTCCACAAAAAGATCCACATAGTTTACATGGATGAAGCTTTGCCCCATAACCCGCGGCATCTTTGGATTGACCTGTGCAATCACCATGTCCGCCGACCGTGCTGCCGCCATAGTTACATCAACCGAGATCCCCAGGCTCATCCAGCCAAAATCGTCGGGCGGAGATACCTGGATAAGCGCAACATTCAACGGCATCTTGCGGGTTTTGAACAACATCGGTACATCAGACATATTCATCGGAGTTATAAAGCGTTTGTGAACCGCAATTGACTCAGATTTTGCCGAACCGAGATAAATCGAGCGAATATTAAGGCTGGTATCTTTGGTTTTGTCGGCTATTGCGGTCAAAGAAGCAGTCTCGCGCCCGAGTAAACGAACAATCTCCAAGCCGCTAAACCTGTTGGCGCGCTCTGTCAATGCCTGCACGAGATACTGCGGCTCACCACAGCCTGAACCGATAAAAACTCTATCTCCGGATCGAATCCTGCCAATGGCCTCATCGGCGGCCACTTTTTTCTCAAGATAGCTGTCTGCCCAATATTGCGAAGCCGGCATTGTGTTCTCCTTTAATCCGTCTTAGATGAGAGTACATTTCTGTCTTTGTTAATGAACCATCCATGCCATATTGACGCACGAAGGCAGTAATCGTTCGATTATTGCATACCGTCATCTATAAAACTATTCTCTGGCTTACTCAATGAGAACTGGAATTGTTGTACGAAAAAATTGCTTAACGATAAATCGACATTGTCAATTTCAACAAAAATGTTGTCTGAGAGCTTTACATAAAAGTGGTTTTGCCATTGAGCATTTAGACCGGCAGAATCACCTGAAACATATGAGAAAATTCTGCCGCAGGGAAGTGGGTACGAGCTGTTATGAGAATTCCTGCAGGATTGTACGAGCAATAATCAGCCGTTGAATCTCACTGGTGCCCTCATAAATTGTTGTTATGCGTGCATCTCTGGTATACCTCTCAACCGGGTAATCGGTCGTATACCCATATCCGCCAAGAATCTGCATGGATTCATAACAGGTCCGGTTTGCCGCCTCGGTGGCAAACACCTTGGCCATGGAGGCCTCTTTGGCAAATGGGCGACCCTGTTCTTTTTTGAACGCGGCATTCATCAGTAACAGTCGGGCCGCTTCCAATTCGGTATAGCTATCGGCAATCTTCCACTGTATGGCCTGAAATTCGCTGATTTTCTTGTCAAACTGAATACGCTCCAATGCGTAGCGGGTAGCACATTCTATGGCGGCAAGCCCAACACCGAGACCTAATGATCCAATGCCAATTCGACCACCGGCAAGTTCTGTTACCGCCACCCGGAACCCATCATTCAGTTGCCCCATGAGAGCAGTTGAAGGTATCCGGCACTCCTGAAAATGGAGTTCGTGGGTGGAAGAGGCATGCTGTCCCATCTTTTCTTCTGATTTACCGATCACCAAACCTGCTGTTTCTGAATCCACCAGAAAAACACTAATGCCCTTTCCTTTGGGAGCAGAAGGATCTGTTACCGCCCAAACCACAAAGACCCCGGCAAATGAAGCACTGGTGATAAAAGTCTTAGCGCCGTTTAGTATCCAGCTATCGCCATCGCGCCGTGCACCTGTTGTCATGGAGGCAGGGTCGGATCCTGCACCTGGCTCTGTTAAGGCAAATGCTCCGCTCAGGTACTCTCCGCTGCAGATCATCGGAATATATCTCTCTTTTTGCTCTTCATTGCCAAGAGCCTGAATTACCTCACAAACCATATTATTCACGGAAACAGTGACAGCCGTTGAGGCACAGGCTCTGGCGATCTCCGTAATAGCGATGCTGAAGGCAATCACCCCGGCCTCCGAACCACCGTATGGATCTTTGATATTAAGACCCATAAAGCCGAGTTCAGCCAATTGTTTCAGATTTTTATAAAAAATACCCTTGTCACCGCCTCTATCAAGATCAACTGCCACTGGCTCAAGTTCAGTTTTGGCAAATTGGCGTGCAGTATCCTGTATGAGCTTTTGTTCTTCGTTTAGATCGAGATTCATAACCGTTGCATTCTTTTGTGATGTTAATTACCGGTAAATTTTGCTTGTCGTTTCTCCAGGAACGCTTTCATACCCTCTTTTTGATCTTCACTTGCAAAACAAACACCAAATAAATCTGCTTCATACTGACAGGCCCGGGCAAGATCCATTTCCATTCCTGCCTGTGCTGCTTCCTTACAAAGTTTGACGGCGAGTGGCCCTTTAGCAGCTATCTTTGCAGTAATCTTCAAACTCTCCTGAAGTAATTGGTCAAGTGCGACAACACGGTTGACAAGCCCGATCCTGCAAGCCTCATCGGCATCGATAATATCACCCGTGAACAACAGTTCATTGGCATGACCGGTGCCTACGAGCCGCGGCAGACGCTGCGTTCCGCCAAAGCCTGGAATGACGCCAAGATTGACCTCCGGCTGACCAAATTTAGCATTCTCACTGGCAAGTCGAATGTCACAAGCAAGTGCCAACTCACAGCCACCGCCAAGTGCAAAGCCATTGACTGCAGCAATAACCGGACATGGAAAAGATTCAATTGCCTGCAAGACCTGATGCCCCAGCCGGCCAAATTTACGAGCACTCAAGACATCGAAGTCCTGCATGTAAGCAATATCCGCTCCGGCGATAAAAGCTTTTTCTCCTGCACCAGTGACAATGACCGCACAAACCTCAGTATCCTGTTCAAGTGCGATGAAACACGAAAGAATTTCTTCCAATGTTTCTCGATTGAGGGCATTAAGCGCTTGAGGTCGATTTATCGTTACAATCGCTGTTTTTCCATCTTTTTCACATATCACGTTGTTCATTTGCATGTACTGTCTCCACGTATACTGACTGCAGATTAATGTTTACTTCTCGTTTAGACTAAATTTCCAAGCACAATACCAATCTTCCGGGTGTTTGTCAGGGGGGCAGCCGATACATTCAGTCTCGATCCTCTTGTCAATCGATCGAGCAAAATAGCTGTACTCGACAAGCCCAGCTGATTTACAGGGGTAATCATCCAACCCTCTACGTTTCCGAGCCTCCTGAACCCGGCACTCGTTCATTTGAAAAACGAAGCTATCAGTAGTCTCCTCTGAAATGGATTGAACATTTATACTCTCATACACTCTGAAACCCAAGGCGCGCTTTAGGCCATCAAGCCCAGCATTTTCAGGAAGATCGAGCATATGCTTTATGGACGCTGCCTCAAAAGGTGAAAAATGGGCCCAGCAGGAGTCATTGCAGCGCTTTGCTTCGTTCATTCCCTCAGTGAACTCTATAGACTGAAACCAGACCCCGTCATTAACCAGCCAGTTTTTTGCCAGCCGTTCCTTGAGATTTTGCAGAGAGTCCAAATCCATCTCCAATAATGGTGCTGGAATACCATCTTCCATTTCAAATCCGAGAAGCTTAGCCAGGTGCTTCATTTGTATATCGTAGCTCTTTCGTGACGCCGTATGAAGAATTTTCAGAGCTCGTTCCATACCCATCTGATGCCGAACTTCGGTAAACCACAAGGCATGATGGATGATGATGCGATGAAACAGCTCAACGATGAATTCTGCAGTTTCTCTATGGCTTAACTCACCAGCACTCAGGGCTTTCTTTGACATCACGACCATCCCCCAACTGACTCAACAGTTAATTAATATAATTATAATAATATAACTAATTGATATACAATTTAATGCTTAACAATGGTGATTTTGTCATCGCTGAGCCCCAGTCTTTCAAGACCGTTATCTGTCACAACATGGGTATTTTCAATGCCCACAACACCTTTTCCTGGCAGTATAACCTTTGGCTCAAAGGCGATAACCATCCCCTCTTCAAGAGTAAGTTTCTGGCCTTTGGCAATAAACGGAAACTCGTCAAGCTCCAGACCGACACCATGCCCGACAAACCTTATTTTTCTCTCACCAATCCCCATAAAGTATTCTTTATACCCCTTGTCAGCTGCCATAGAGATCATGGTTTCGTAAAGTTCACCCGATAGTGTCCCCGGCAGGGCCTGTCTTCTCATGGCCTCCTGGATTTCCAGCATCGCTTCATGGGCCTGGAGCAATTCGTCAGGCAAGCTGCCAATACTGAAAATGCGCGTATGATCTGAGATATATCCCTGCCAGGCAAACACATAATCCAGGAGGATTGGTTCACTTCTGGCTACTTTATTAAAGCTTGCCCCCTGCCCGACTGACGGACTGATGCCATCCCCGCCTGTCGGTGAAGCAAGATAACTTGGTGCAGCCGCCGAGGCACCGGACATTAAATGTCCATAGAAGAGTTCACTGCCCCATAATCTCATCCGGACGATGCCCTGGTGACCGAGACTTCTGGCATACCCTTCAACCTTACCTGCAATGGCAACCTCAGTTTGACCTTCTTCTAGGAATTCTGGCATCTTACTGCAAACTTGATCAGAGTAGGCAGCCGCCTGTCTCATAAGTTTTTGCTCGTAAACTGATTTTATGGCGCGGATAAGACGTATTTCATAGGAAAAATCTACAATTGTGGCACCTGTGAAAATACTCTGGTACTGAAAAAAAAGATTTACCGGCAGGACATCAAGCTCCATACCCAGTTGGGTTGGAAATACATAGCCATGCGCTGCAAGAATATCTGGTATTTTCTTCGCACTGACAAGCGAGACAACCTGAGCCAGCGTTGATTCAGCTTTGGCACGCTCATAATCTTTAAATACCATGAGCAGGGCTTCACCGTTGTCGGGAACATAGAGCCAACCCTGCTGGGAGGTTGAAGCAAAATAGAACAAATCAGTTTTCTGAATGATAAGCGTACCGGAAAGGTTTTTATCTTGCAGTGCCTGCTGAAGCTTGGCTATACGTGTCTGCAGTTCAGATGCAGGTGTAATACCTTGATTTTTTCCCATAGACATGCCCTGTATACACACCCTGAAGAGATATTTTTAACCTGTGAATTGCTGGTTCAGTAAAAGCTCTTCTTTATCATCACCTGCAATACAGGTGTCAGTATTGGTAAAAGCCCCTGCCGCTCTTTCGGCCGAGCCAGCCCGTCTCCACATATTTTCGCAGCAGCGGGCAGGGACGATATTTAGAATCCTTGAAGCCGCTATGCAGCGTTTCCATAATTGCCAGGCAGGTGTCCAGACCAATAAGATCAGCCAAGGCCAGCGGCCCCATTGGGTGGTTCATGCCAAGTTTCATTACGGTATCAATATCCTCAGCTTTACCAACACCGTGATAGAGACAGTAAATTGCTTCATTGATCATCGGCAGGAGAATTCTATTGGCAATAAAACCTGGGTAATCATTGGCCTCAGCAGGAGTCTTATTAAATTTCTTACTGAGTTGCCAGGTGATATTAAAAGTCTCCTCAGATGTTGCCAGCCCCCTGATTACCTCTACTAATTTCATCACCGGAACCGGATTCATAAAATGCATGCCAATGACTTTATCTGGTCGTTGTGTCTGTGCTGCAATCCGGCCAATGGGAATTGACGAGGTGTTACTCGCAAGGATGACATGATCCGGGCAGATTGCATCAAGTTCTCGGAAAATACTAAATTTCAGTTCTTCCATTTCAACCGCGGCTTCAACCACAAAGTCAGCAGTTGCCATATCTTGAAGATCTGTGGTGGTATTAAGCCTGGTAAGGACTTCCTGGCACTGCTCAGTTGAGATTTTACCTTTCTCAACGCTTCGTTTGAGATTCTTTTCAATATCTGCCAATCCCTTGGCGGTACAATCTTCATTTATATCGCTCATGATGACACGAAGACCGCTCGCTGCAGCAACCTGAGCAATACCACTCCCCATCTGACCTGAACCGACTACCCCAAATGTTCTAATTTCCATGCCCTCTCCTCGGCGGTTACCCTCCGCCTCAATTACCTGTTCAGCACCAGAGCAACGGCTTCACCACCGCCCAAACATAATGAGGCCAGTCCCCTTTTGGCATCGCGCTTTTCCATTTCATACAGCAGGGTGGTAAGCACTCGAGCACCGCTGGCACCAATCGGATGTCCAAGTGCCACGCTGCCGCCATTAACGTTGACTCTGGCGGGATCAAGTTCCAGTACCTTGTTAATTGCCACTGAGGTACCGCTGAAAGCCTCATTAATTTCAAAGAGATCGACATCTTTCAGATCGATTCCTTCTTTTTTGAGAACTTTTGGAATTGCATAAATAGGCGCCATCAAAACATACTTCAGCTCGATTCCGTGAGAAGCCTGAGCACCGATCTTAGCTAATACGTTACAACCTAGTTCTTGCGCACGTTCTTCGCTCATGACGACAACGGCCGCTGCACCATCACTGATGATTGAGGCATTGCCTGGTGTTCCCACGCCGTCACCCTTGAATGCTGGACGCATAGCGCTGAGCCTGTCAAAACTTGTCTCAACGGGGCATTCATCAATTTCAAAGATGGTCTCTTTTCCTTTTCTGGAAGGAATAACAAGCGGAGCAATCTGTTTTTTAAAAACACCAGCGCTTATAGCAGCAAGCGCGCGCTGGTAAGACTCTTCGGCAAAACGATCCTGCTGCTCTCGGGTAACCTGCCATTTTTCACAGATATGCTCATTGGACATTCCCATATGAAAATCATTTACAATGTCCCACAAGCCATCATGAAGCATATGATCCACAAGTTGACCGCCGCCCATACGATACCCCCAGCGGGCCTTTTCAAGATAGTAGGGAGCCATGCTCATATTCTCCATGCCTCCTGCCACAACGACATCTGCATCTCCACATTGTACTGCTTGTGCAGCAAGCATGACGGCTTTCAAAGACGAGCCGCATACTTTATTAATCGTTATTGCCTCAACCTCATCCGGCAGTCCGGCCTTTATAGCGGCCTGTTTTGCAGGATTCTGACCATAACCGCACGGCAGTACCAGTCCCATGATACATTCATCAATCTTCTTGATCTCTATACCGGCTCGTGTGATAACTGC
Source organism: Desulfobacterales bacterium (assembly GCA_013042695.1). Classification (GTDB taxonomy): domain Bacteria; phylum Desulfobacterota; class Desulfobulbia; order Desulfobulbales; family Desulfocapsaceae; genus JABDPQ01. The sequence goes on from JABDPQ010000294.1 coordinate 9,833, forward strand.
TTTGATAACGTGCGCCCCAAGATCAGTTGCACCCGTATTTGCCAAAGTCCCGCCATAGCTTCCAAGCGGAGTCCTCGCAGCACTGACAATCACAGCCCTTTTCATGACATACCTCATCTCGTGTATGTTATCTTTTCGTCTTTAAGAAGACACCTGCAGTTCACGACACTCACTCCCTGCGCTAACGTTAACAAATGATAATTGCCCGCTGTTTCGTCATAATTGTTTCCCAAACCAATACCGACCAAGCGCTCGGTCATGTTAATTGATGTTTACTCACTACACTCCTTTTGTCAATATTTTTTCTATAAGCAGAAAAATAATGCATACTCAGAATATTTGATATGCCCACGAGGTGAAATTTAGCAGCAACACTTCTGCTACGTGCTAACCAGCCAGTAAGCCCTAGCAAAAAGATTCTCCAGAAGAATTTTGCTCAAATAATGCTAAGTTATCAATACAAATATGAAAAAAAACATTTATACTGGATCATTTTATATAAACTGGGCAAGAAATTTAGCTCGAAATAAGAATTTTCTTTGACAAACATAACTAATTATTATTTAGTGCCAAAAAAGAAACCGACTGAGCGCTCGGTAGAGTGCAGCGTCATCTGGCCTGAGCCTACGATAAATAACCTGATAACTCTAGTAAAAACGAAATTGCGAGGAGACGATGGGTATGGAGAATCTGTACAGAGAAGTTATGGATTTGAACAACATGGACGATAACGAGCAAAAAGAAGCGGTCGCCAAATCGTTTTTTGAAAGACTCAATAGTATGGACCTGCCCGAGTACTTCAACTGGGCTGAAGAAATTTTTGACGGGCTTCACTTAAAAGAACGCAAAGATAAGCTGGCCCTGATCTGGACGGATATTTCCACTAAAGAGTCAAAAGAATATACCTATGCCGATTTTGCTGAAAATGGCAACCGCTGCCTGAACAGCCTGCGAAATGCAGGAGCGGCAAAAGGAGACAATCTCTACATGATGACGCCCATTGTGGCAGAGACCTGGTTTGCAAGCTATGCCTGTATTAAAGGTGGAATAGTCAATGTTCCAACAGCAACCACTATGACGCTCAGAGAGATGGAATTCAGGTTTGAAACCTATCCGCCAAACTGCATCATTGCCGACGAGAGTTTTACGGATCTCATCGATGAAGCTCTGGTACTGACAAAATCAACCCCGAAAATCAAACTGGTTCTTGGCAACAAACCCGGCTGGAAAAGCTTCTCTGAGCTTATAAATGAATCTTCTGAAGCAGAAGCTGCGTCAACGAAAGCAGATGATCTATTATTTTGTTTTTTTACCTCAGGAACTACTGGACTGCCAAAACGAGTTGGTCATACCGCGACATCATATCCGATTGGCCACCTTTCAACCTGTGTGTTAACTGGTGTTCGAACCAGCGATATTCATCACAACTTGAGCGCACCGGGCTGGGCCAAGTGGGCCTGGAGCTCATTCTTTGCCCCTTTAAACGTTGGTGCCACAGCAACCGCCTTTAACTTTACCGCCCTTGACGGTATGAACTACATGGAATGTTTGACCAAACATAAAATATCCGTTTTTTGCGCTCCACCAACGGCATGGAGGGTATTCATCAATCTTGACACCTCCTCTTTCGACTTTTCACATCTCCGCCAGTCCATTGGGGCAGGCGAGCCATTGAATCCGGAAATAATTAATCAGTGGGGCAAGCTGACAGGAACTCAAATTAGAGATTTCTATGGACAGACTGAATCCACGGCAATGATTGGCAACGCACCTTGGATGAACGGCAAGATGCGTAACGGCTCATTTGGCCGCCCGTCTTTCATGTATGACGTCACCCTCGTTGATGATGACGGCAAAGAAGTTACACAGCCAGACGAGCCCGGACATATCGTCGTCAGGCTTGACAGATGGCGAGCCATAGGGCTGTTCACCGAATATATCGGGAATCCAGAGAAGATGGCCGGCGTCTTCATCGACGACTATTATTATACCGGAGATCGTGCCAGCATCGATGAAGAAGGCTACTGGTGGTTTGTCGGTCGAAGCGATGACGTGATCAAATCTTCTGATTATCGCGTCGGTCCATTCGAGGTTGAAAGCGCACTCATGGAGCACGCCGCTGTGGCAGAGGCTGCCGTGGTAGGCGTTCCGGACGAGAAACGCCATCAGTTAGTCAAGGCATTTGTTATTCTCAAGCAGGATCAGGAACCATCAAGAGAGTTAGCCCTTGACATGTTTCAACACACCATCAATATTCTGGCAAAATTCAAGATTCCCCGAATTTTGGAATTTGTTAAAGAAGTACCAAAAACGTTGAGCGGAAAAATCAGACGCGTTGAGTTGCGGGAACAAGAAATAGACAGACAGAAAGCAGTTGAAAACGGTCCAAAACAGGAATACTTCTATTGGGATTTTCCTGAGTTGAAATCAAAGAAATAATAGTGGAAGAGAGATGAGATGCTTGATACCTGTCATCTCATCCCGATAGTATGGTGAATAATGATTATTGTGCAAAAGGGATTTCGACAAGAACAACCCAGGAGCGTGGGATATGGAATTTGAATTGAGCGAAGAACAAAACCTGATTCGTCAGACCGTGCGAGATTTTGCCGAGACAGAGATTGCTCCATCTGCCGCTGAAAGAGATGAAGAGGAGCGCTTCGATCGCTCGCTGATGTTTGACAAACTGGCAGAACTTGGTCTGACCGGTATCGTATTCCCTGAGGAATACGATGGAGCTGGTGCAGACTATATTAGCTATGCAATTGCCGTTGAAGAACTTTCCCGAGTGTGCGCCTCAACCGGCGTTACCCTTTCAGCCCACGTTTCTCTTGGCGCCAACCCCATTCACCTGTTCGGGACTGAAGATCAGAAACAAAAATTTCTCGCGCCGTTGGCCCGTGGCGACAAAATGGGCGCCTTTGGCCTCACTGAACCAGCCGCCGGTACAGACGCGGGAAGTACCAGGACAACAGCCGTGAAAAACGGTAATCAATGGATTTTAAACGGCACCAAGATTTTTATCACCAATGGCGGCGATGCTGAAATTTACGTTGTCCTGGCACGAACCGACAAAGATGCCGTCAAACACCATGGCATCAGTGCCTTCATCATTGAAAAGGGAACCCCCGGTTTTTCCTTTGGGAAAAAAGAAAAAAAATTAGGGATTCGCTCCTCGCCAACGATGGAGCTCGTATTTGAAAACTGCCATATACCTGAAGAAAACCTCCTGGGCGATGAAGGAGCAGGTTTCAAAGTTGCCATGAAAACGCTTGATGGCGGTAGAATTGGTATCGCCGCTCAAGCGCTGGGTATCGCGCAGGGTGCACTTGAGGAGTCGGTATCCTATGCCAAAGAGCGCAAGCAGTTTGACACGCCAATTGCGAAATTTCAGGGGATCCAGTTTCAACTGGCTGATATGGCAACCCAAATTGAAGCGTCCAGACTGCTGGTCTACAACGCCGCCTACCGGGCAAGCAGCGGGCTCTCTTATTCTACGTCTTCAGCGATGGCCAAATTGATGGCCAGTGAAACCGCAATGAAGGTAACCACCCAGGCGGTCCAGATACTTGGTGGCTATGGCTATACCCGAGAATACCCTGTAGAACGAATGATGAGAGATGCCAAGATAACCGAAATATACGAGGGAACCAGTGAAGTTCAGAGGATTGTGATCGGCTCATCTCTGACTCGCTGATGCCATCTGCTTAAGAAATCACAACATGAGGTAGCGGTATGAAAATTCTGGTGTGTATAAAACAAGTTCCAGACATGGAATCAAAATTCAAGATCGATGGTGCAGGAACCTGGTACGACACTGCAGATCTTGCCTGGCGCATGAATGAATACGACGAATACGCCGTTGAACAGGCAGTCCGGCTCAGAGAAGATTCAAAGGATGCCGACCTTACGGTACTCTGCATCGGCTCTGACAAAGTAAAGGAAACCATGAAAAAAGCCCTAGCCATGGGCTGTGATCGGGGCGTACATGTTGCAGACGACGCAGTCTCGAGCAAGGAACCATTTGAGATTGCCGGTATCATTGCAGAATTTGCACGAGATAAGCAATACGACCTGATTTTTACTGGAATGCAGTCCCAAGATCGCGGCAGCGCACAAGTTGGTATACTGGTTGCTGAGATGCTCGCCATATCGGGCATCTCGACTATCGTCGAATTCAGCTACGCGGATGGCATGGCCGCGGTTAAAAGAGAGCTGGAAGGGGGCATTAGAGCGCTGGTCAGCGTTAAAACACCGGCATTGTTTACCTGCCAGCTTGGGCTTAATACCCCGCGATATCCGACCCTGCCAAATATCATGAAAGCCAAGAGAAAAGAGCTGCTATCAGTCCCTGTACAGGAACTTCTCAACGTTGAAGCAAGGCAGAAAACAGAAAAAACCTATTTCCCTGAGAAAAAGGGCGGCGGCATCGTTCTCGAAGGTGACCCCGCCGATCTTGCCGATAATTTGATCCAGATTTTGAAAGACAAAACTGCCATACTTTCCTGATCCAACCGAGGTGACCAAATGAAAGCACTACTGGTAGCAGAATATAGAAAAGGCACCCTTCTCGGGTCCGTCAATGAGTTGCTCGACTTTAGCCAGAAAACGGGAGCTGAAGCAGCCATGTTTATTGTCGGCAGTGACAGTCACCTGCCGGCTTTTGACGGTACCCTCTATTTTGCCGACGTCTCAGAATACGGTGAATATAATCCGGGCGTCCATAAAGAGCTTCTTCTGGCAGCCGTCGCCGAGTTTCAGCCCGAGATGGTCGTTTTTAGCCACTCTTCTTACGGTTGGGATCTGGCTCCGCGTATCGCCTGCGCACTCAAGGCATCGCAGGTTTCAGAGGTAATTGATGTTGAAAACGGGGCGCTGATTGTGCCATTATGCAACGGCAAGCTTCGCCGTCACGTCCAGCCAGAAACCCCAATTACCATTGTAACCCTGCAAGCCGGGGCATTTGGACTTGCTGAAGAGCCATCAGGTACACCATCGTTAGAGCTCGTCCGTGCTGATACTGAAGGAGCAATCTCTTTTACTGGATACGAGGAAGCTGAGGCAGGAGGCGTAGACCTAAGTAAGGCAGAGGTTATCGTCAGTGCCGGGCGGGGAATTGGTCAACCGGAAAATGTTTCGATGATCTCAGCTCTTGCTCAAGCACTTGGTGGCGAGTATGGCGCTAGCCGGCCGGTTGTCGACTCCGAATGGGTTGAACATAATCGTCAGGTCGGTACTACCGGCCAGACAGTCTCCCCAAAACTCTATGTTGCATGCGGGATATCAGGTGCAATACAGCACCTTGCAGGCATGAAAAAATCAGACTTTGTCGTTGCCATCAACACCGATAAAGATGCCCCCATCGGGGAAGTTGCCGATGTCCTTGTTGTTGCCGACTTAAAACAATTTGTGCCGGTTCTGATAGAAAAACTGCAGGCCGATTAAGACATTAAAAATCATCGGGTGCAGTTCTATTAATAACTGCACTCGGTAACATTGTTGATTATCTGGTTTTGTTGGAGACGTTTAAGTGTTGTTTGCGATCGATTGGTCGTTCGTTTTTTCTTTTGTTCTTTGCTGATATTCGATAGTTTAGTCATTGACATTGTCATGCGTAAAATAACTGCCCCTAACAATAACGTTGAGAGACCACATCAATGATAGGCAAAGAATCAAAAGAAGTAGCAACCCAGATCAAGAATAAAGAGCTGGTTAAGGAACGTCGACGCCAGATTGTCGACGCCTCGGTGCCTCTGTTCATTGAACGAGGCTACCACAAA
>JABDPQ010000296.1 GCA_013042695.1 Desulfobacterales bacterium
GAATTGATTCAATGAGTATGTTTGGTTGTAGTTCTATTGGTGTATTCATATGAATGTTTGGGTAGATGCCGACTCCTGCCCCACTGCCATAAAAGAGATTTTATTCAGAGCAGCCGAGCGTAAAAAAATAAAGCTGACACTTATTGCAAACCAGTTTGTGAGCATCCCCAGATCAGCACATATTACTTTTCTGAAAGTGGCATCTGGCCTGGACGTTGCAGACAATGAAATAGTCAAGAGGCTCAACCCTGGCGATCTTGTAATTACTAACGACATACCGTTAGCAGCCGAGGTAGTTGGAAGGGGAGGGCTTGCCCTCAATGTGCGCGGAGAGCTGTTCACAGTTGAGAATGTCGGTGATCGTTTAAGCATCAGGGATTTTATGGATTCGCTTCGAGCCAGTGGTCAGGAAACCGGGGAGCCAAAGCCCATGAGCAGCAGGGATCGAGCCTTTTTTGCAAACCGGTTGGATACCTTCTTGACAAGACATGCAAAAGATACATAAAGACAATTATTTCAAATAGCTTTGCTAAAAACAAATCGACAACACCATGAAAAAGCCAAAATCAAATGCACTGGTCTACTCGACTGATGGTGGCAGGAGCTGTCCCGGTTGCGGACATCCGCTGAAACAATGCTGCTGCAGCCGGCAGAAAATTCCACAAAGGGGCGATGGTGTTGTGCGAATCAGCCGTCAGACTAAAGGGCGTAAAGGAAGCGGTGTGTGCGTGATAACAGGATTGCCTCTTGGAGAGCCGGATCTCAAAAGACTTGCCAAGCAACTCAAGAAAAAGTGTGGATCAGGCGGTACGGTCAAGGGCGGAGTCATCGAAATCCAGGGCAATCATCGTGAAACGCTGGTGGAAGCATTGCAAAAAATTGGCTATACCGTCAAATTAGCCGGCGGCTAGGTCACTTGTTTGAAGTAATGGTGTGTGCGGCTACCAGGCTCTAATGTGTCCGGTATCGAGATGAATGAAATCTGATTTTGGATAGAAACCAACCCCTCCTTGCTTCAACGAGCAGGCGATTGATCTGAGTTTGTCGGTGCGTACGTCGGTAAGTCTGATATCTATTGCTCTGCCTTGCATGTGAAGACTCTTTTTTGCAACCCCGTTGCTTGTTTGTCTGAGTTTCATATTAGTGGCTGGTGAACGGTAGCCGGATATCAGTTCAAAGGTGCCGGAACTGTTGCTTGTCATCTGGAGATGACAAAGCATATTGATGAGGCGGTTATCAATTGGGTGAATATCCCCTGTACGAAAATCCCGCATAAAGTGATTGAGATTCTTTACATTTTCAACACAACACCGTTTCAAATCAAAGTTGATTTGCAAGCTCTCACCTGTATGGGTGTGATAGAACGATAGTGGATGGTGTGCAGGTATTGATGAAGCCAGACATCTCAAGGGGGAGACCAGAAGCGCCCCGACAGAAAGCTGAGTGGAAAGGCGTATGAATGTACGTCGTGAAAGCTTGATAGTCGCCGCTGGATGTCTCATGCGTTCAGCAATAGTATTTTATCTGCTCTCTATACGGCTTGATTAATTGACGAGAACCTTGATCAATTTGGCGTCTCAGCCATAAATGACGCTATTAAAATAGATATTGCGCTCATTGTCAACCCAACCCTATTTTAACCTCAATTGGAACGCATATACTCCTTTGCGGTTTATAGAATTATAAGCTCTACCACTGTTTCTTCATATCCGAGCCAGCCATCATCATAGGGAACTTTTATAACTTACTCTCCTATCCCCTGGGATGAGGATTGTGAAAGCGAAACCTGCAATGAGTTGTTTGGATAACAACAGCCGGCAACCAGATAGAAAATACCAATTGAGCAATGTCATCCAGAATATTCAAGCCAAAAACAGAAAAGCCCAGAACTCGTTTTGCAATAAATTCACGTCAAAAGGTAGTAATGGGATCAACGATTATGTCTTTAACTAAAGAGTAACAGACGGTCTTTTTACCGTATTTGGTTGTGATTAGAATTTTTTTCTTCTCTGTTAGTTAAATTATCTATTTCTTTTCATTGGGTTATAAAAGTTGGTGGTTTTTCCGATAGTATCTATTTGAAAACTCTCTTTGAAATTATTTAGTAATATACTAAAATGCTTTCGGACGTACTACAGCGCGGTACGGGGTATCAATGTGTAAAGCAAGCATTGTACAGCCTATCGCAATTTGGAGGTCAGGCTATTGATTGCCACACGGTGATTGAGTAATGCGCAGCAGTCAACAGTTATCCTTTCCTCGAATCAAGAATAATATGTGGAGGTGAAAGTATGGTTGGCAGGAAACTCACAACAACAGTTTTTGGTTTGACAGCTCTTTCGTTTATGCTGGTGCCGGGAACTGTCTTGGCGAAGGGGGAAAAGCCCAAGGTATTGAAACCATGCATGCAGTGTCATGCAGACGCCGCTGAGAATGATATACGCGGTAAATTTGGCAGCGTTTCAATGAAGGCGGAAACGCTCAAGATTGAAACCGGTGGCGCTCCATGGCTGGTAAATTTTGATGATGAAACTGATTTGGTCGGAGCCGAAGCGCTCAATAAGATTCCTGCGGGTAAAGAGATCCTTGTAAGCTATCGCGCTGAAGACGGTATGATGATCGCCGATTCCGTGGCGGTTAAACCTCCGGCGAAACTTGATCCGGCGATGTTGATCAAGATTGATGAATTGGCGCCACTGATAGAGCAGGGACCCAAAAAAGGGAATTTTACCATTGTTGATGCCAGGCCTGGAAAACTCTTTATTGGAGGGCATATTCCCGGGGCCATCTCCATCTATGATGCGCAGTTTGAGAAAAACCTTGATAAACTTCCGAAAAATAAAGATAACTTGCTTATTTTTTATTGTGGAGGGCCTACCTGACGCCTCAGTCCTTCATCTGCCCGGCGGGCAGAAACACTGGGTTATACCAATGTCAGGGTATTTCTTGACGGCATGCCAGCCTGGAAGAAAGACAAGAAACCGCTCTACTCTGTTTCCAAATCGTTGAAAAAAATGATGGATACAGAAACTCCAGTCGTCTTGATTGACGTGCGCGACGCAGAAAGTGCAAAAGCAACTCATATCAAGGGTGCGATTTCTATTCCAGGAGATCAACTCGCATCTTATAAGGATAAATTTCCAAAAATTAAAAAAGCTCCCGTTGTCCTCTATGGTGATGATACTGGTACCGGCATGAAGTATTTCTCTCTGGTAAGAGACTGGGGATATAAGAATACAACGGTGCTCAAAGGCGGCTTTGACGGATGGCAGAAAGCCAGCTTACCGACAGGTAGCGGTGCAACTGCGACAGAAATCGTCTATGTGCCAAAACCCAAGCCGGGTGTGGTGAGTATTGAGATGTTTGCCAAGGCGCTGGATACAACAGCCAATGATGTCGTTATACTTGACGTTCGCACCGATGATGAGACAGAAGCGGGGAAAATTGCTGGCGCTATTGCGATTCCTGCTGAAGAAGTCTTTGAAAGACTTGATGAGATACCTAAAGACAAACAAGTCTTTGTTCACTGCAGCACTGGAGTTCGAGCTGAAATGGCCTATCTGACCTTGAAGGAAAAAGGATACAAGGCCAACTATCTTGATGCTAACATTAGTGTCGCAGACGGCGGCAAGTATACTATCACGGAAAAAGAATAACCTCTTTCCCGAGTAACTCTTCATTGCCGGTTCAGCCAGCCTCCTCCGGCAATGAAGACCGTAATCAATGGCATCTCTCCGTCATCATCCAAGACGTTCTCACTATCTGAAAAGACCGCAGATAAGCCGCGCAACAGTTTTTCGTTCAGTCAGCCAGGAGTTGCCGCTCAATGATGGTATTGACC
>JABDPQ010000298.1 GCA_013042695.1 Desulfobacterales bacterium
GCTATGATCTCCTCATTTAAGAAAGCACTTGACTCAGACAAATTTGTCATTACCTGCGAGGTTGCGCCCCCAAAAGGCACAAACCTGGACAAAACCGCCCACCACATTGATCTGCTTAAAGACAAGGTTGATGCCATGAACCTCACGGATCATCAGAGCTCCGTCATGCGCTACCCCTCCATTGGGGGGGCGCTTCTGGTAAAAGAAATGGGGGGTGAGCCCATTTTGCAGATGACCTGCAGGGACCGCAATAGATTGGCCTTGCAGGCAGATCTTCTTTTTGCAGCAAGTCGTGGGGTTCATAATGTGCTCTGTCTTACCGGTGATTCAGTAATGCTCGGGGATCATAAACAGGCAAAAGGTGTTTTTGATCTCGATTCCAGCCAGCTTATGGATGCCATCAGGACACTTGAAAAAGGAAAAGACCTTGGAGGAAGTGATTTGGATGGGTCTCCTGCTTTTTGCGCAGGCGCCATTGTCACGCCAGAAGCAAACCCCCTTGAGCCTCAGCTTATAAAATTTGAGAAAAAAATTGCTGCCGGAGCTGAGTTTATCCAGACCCAAGCTGTTTATGATCTCGATAAATTGAAAACATTTATGGAATATGCCAGACAATTTCCAGTGAAAATACTGGCTGGCATTATCCTGTTGACATCTGCTCCCATGGCCAGATTCATGAATAAAAATATTGCCGGCGTTAACGTTCCTCAAGTGCTGATTGATGAAATAGCCCAGGCGCCAAAGGGAAGCGCAGTATCAAAAGGAATAGAAATTGCCGGACGCATGATTAAAAGAATTCACGCTGAAAAGATGTGTGACGGTGTCCACATTATGGCCATCGGAAAAGAGGAGACCGTTCCGGATATTATGGCTGCAGCCGGTTTGACACCATGATGTAGCCAGTAAAAATAACGAAAAATGGGAAGCAGAAGCATCCACTTTTCACCTGACATGGAAAATAAATAGGGACAAACCACGGTTTCTGAAGCGGAAACCGTGGTCTGTCCCTATTTTATTAACTACTCCTTACCTAACCTGTAGACACCTCTATTTTGAGGCTGTATAGTTGACGGTAGACATTTCAGGAGTAGTGCATGAAAATAACATCAAGAATGCTACCCTTTGAAGTTGTGCGAGAGGTAAAAGATACCGTTAAGGCACAAGTAGCCTTAGATCGTCAAGACTTAAATTTCTTATACAATAGTTCACAAAAACCAGCTCATATCGACAAGCTATCCGCCATACTGGAATATGGTGCAACAGATAGGGAGCTCATCAACCAGGCTATTGCCGAAGGCACCATACTCCAGGGGCAATGCTACAAAAATTGCCACCATTGCTGCAACATGAGCACCAGGTACGATGTCGAAGCTTTTGATGTTCTCCTCTCCTACAGCTTTAACTTGGAGATGGTAAAAGCAGCATATCGATCCGGTCAGCTACTCGCTGATAAGGAGTGGTGCGGGATGCTTGAGGGCGGTTTATGCACCATTAATTATTACAAACCATATACTTGCCTATTAACATCACCATCCCCTAAAGGAGCAGAAAAAGGCGGCTGCTGTTTTAAAGGAGATAAGAACGCAAAAACTTCAGTGCACAAGCCTACCATGGTGGTGACAGGGCGAATGCGAATGCTCTTTAAAGAGTACCTACCTCAATTGCCTGAGTTTGCAGGTAGAAACATGAATCAAGCTTTTAATTGGGCTGTACATCACATGAAGGTGGCGGCAAAAATATAAGAGACACATTCCTGTGAAACAGAGAAAAAAGGAGGCATCGCATGAAAGAGCAACTCCGGCAAAAAGGATTCTACCAGGCCAGGGAAATCCATGAATCATCAGACGACCCTTGTGTTTGGAGCACAACAAATCCTCGCCGAAATTAAAAAAAATAACCCTTACCCATCACATTGGTACCTTTCGCTGCTGAAAACCATAGACAGCGGTTACGCTCTTAATAAACTCCTATTTTCTCCACGTGTGTAGTCTAGGGTGGAACAATCAGTTGAGCCAGATCAGGCGTGCAAGGAAGGGTCTCAAATGATATGAGTCAAGTCATCGAATAATGTCGGACAATGCCATTTATCTTTCGCAATAATTTAGCAAAATAACTATTTGTTAGCTATTGCAGCTGAAATCAATAATCTCCCCATGTGAGGTGGCAAATGAATGCAACAAGACACTCTGTCGCGGTTATTGGGCTTGGCTCAATGGGAATGGGTGCCGCCCGTTCCTGTATCAGGGCCGGACTGAGTACCTACGGTGTCGACATTAACAGTAACGCCTTGCAGTCCTTGCGTGAGGCAGGAGCAAAGGGAGTTGCCCAGGATTGTGCCGATTTTGCAAGCGCACTTGACAGTGTGCTGCTACTCGTTGTCAACGCAGAGCAATGTAGAAAGATATTATTTGGTAACGGACTGGCTGAACAACTGCGTTCCGGGACGGCAGTGATGGTATCTGCAACCATGTCAGTTGAGGACGCAAAGGACATTGCTTCCTGTCTCCAAGAAAAGCAGTTGATCGTGCTTGATGCTCCTGTTTCCGGTGGTGCCGCAAAGGCTGAAATGGGGGAAATGACCGTTATGGCAGCCGGTTCGGATGAAGCATTTGAAAAATTGATACCAGTGCTGGATGCCACTGCCAGCAGTGTCTATCGAATCGGAACAGAAATCGGTATGGGCGCTACCGTTAAAATCATTCACCAACTGCTGGCTGGTGTGCATATCGCGGTTGGCGCGGAAGCGATGGCAATGGCCGCGAAGGCAGGTATTTCACTCGATATGATGTATGAGGTGGTGACAAATGCGGCTGGCACCTCCTGGATGTTCGAAAACAGAATGAAACACGTTGTAGATGGCGATTATACGCCAAGATCAATGGTCGATATTTTTGTCAAAGATATGGGCTTGGTAACGGATGCAGCGCAGTCCTTGAAGTTTCCCTTGTATCTGGGGAGCGCCGCCTACCAGATGTTCACGGCCGCCAGCAATGATGGCTATGGGCAGGAAGATGACAGTGCGGTAATCAAGATATTTAGAGGAGTTGATTTACCGGGGAAGGTTGGCTGATCAATCATTGGGTCTGCATTCTTACGATTCAAGCTGAGTGGTTGAATTTTCTTTGTAATCATCATGTTGGAGAAAGAATAACATGTCGTCACGGAAGACAGTTGGGCTCGTTCTAGGTTGCGGAGCTTCAAGGGGTTGGGCCCATATCGGTGTAATCGAAGCATTGAAGGACGCGGAAATTCCTATCGACTTTATTGCTGGATGCAGTGTTGGTGCCTACATTGGTGCGCTCTATGCAAGCAGAAGTCTCGCCAGCCTGAAGAAGTTCCTTCTGAAAATGGACGGTCAGAAGATTTTCTCCTATTTTGACGTTGTTTTTCCCCGATCCGGACTCCTGAACGGTTCAAAGCGGGTCCGGGAACTCTTCTCAATGCACACGGATGCACAGACCTTTGAGGAACTTGACATCCCGGTGGTGATGGTGGCAACGGATCTGTACCGAGGTAAAAAGGTCGTGCTCAAGTCCGGCAGCATCATCGAAGCCCTCAGAGCGACCATGTCATACCCTGGTCTTTTTGCACCGGTTCGTGTTAAGGATCGCTGGCTTGTCGATGGCGGACTTGTTGATCCTGTGCCGGTAGGAGTGGCACGAGCTATGGGTGCTGAGGTTATCATTGCAATTGATCTTAACAACAGAATCGTCTCACGCCGCCTAAAAAACCTTTCATCAAGTGGCAGTATTAGCCACAAAAAACCGGCACCCGAGTTACCTGCCCCTGAAGCTCATAGCCGCAATGAACTGATAAGAAAGATGACAGACTTCTATGAGGGCGTCGAAAAGAGTTTAAGATATAAAACAAAAGAATTCCTTCATCGCGATTCAATGACCCCGGATATCATCGAAACCGTAATGACATCTATCAGCATAATGCAGGAGCGTATCACTCGTATCAACTTGGCTGTGGATCAACCAGACATCCTGATCCAGCCGCGCTTGGGAGAGCTGAAGATGATGAACTTCGACCAAGTGGAACACTCTATCGAAGAAGGATATATTAGTGTCCAAGAAAAACTTGAAGATATCTATCCTCTGCTCACAGAAAAATAATGTAACAACTTCAGTTGCTTTGCAGGAGAAAAGTTGCTCCTTTTATGAATTACCTGCGACAATGAGAGAGGAGGTCAGCCGCCTACTAAGTTAAATCAGTGGGTATTCAGAAACAATGTGTATTAATGATTTGTGTGGAGCCGATGAGACTGTCATTGGTTATGGAGGTAAAATGGTGATATTACGCCTGAGGATAGTTTATTCCTGAAATGCTTGCGTTATGTCGTTTTGTTGACATTATTTGCCATGATAACGTGATATTTGTCTCATTTTCG
>JABDPQ010000300.1 GCA_013042695.1 Desulfobacterales bacterium
CGGAATGGCGACGAGAATTCTGCCGCATAATTTCAGAGAACTTCTGGAAGCACAGATAGATGTTTTAAAAGGCAATGACATCGAGCTTTTTCCCGACTTCCAACAGAAGGGTCTTTTGGATGTAACAGACTATGATCTTGGTAACGGTCGTGTTCGCTGTCGTGCCAAAATCGTTGAAACCAACGAAAAAACAGTAACTATTACCGAAATACCATACGGCACAACGACAACCTCACTGATCGATTCTATAGAGAAAGCTGCCAAATCAGGAAAAATTAAGGTTTTATCAATTAGTGATTATACAGCTGAAGAAGTTGAGATAGAGATAAAGCTCCCAAGGGGCATATATGCCAAGGACATCATTAAAGCTCTTTATGCCTTTACAGATTGTGAGGTATCACTGAACACCAACCTGACATTGATCAAGAATAACCTGCCAGGCACGAGCACGGTAGAAGATGTTATTCGATTCAACAGCGAAAAACTGGTTGAAGATCTTACCAAGGAACTCGAAATTGCCTTATCCCGTTTACAGCAAAAATTACACGCCAGGATGCTTGAGCAGATCTTTATTGAGGAACGTCTGTATAAAAATATCGAGGAAAAAACGAGCTACACTGAGGTTATTGCCGCCGTTCAAGCGTCACTTGTACCATTCTCAGAAGAGTTGCATCAAAAGATTTCCACTGATGACATTGAACGACTGCTTGAAATCAGAATCAAACGGATTTCTCGCTATGATATTGACAAACAGGCTAAAGAGATAAAGACAATCAGAAAGGACATCAAAACAACGGAAGGCTACCTCAAGGATGTTGTTTCATATACCATCGAGTATATAGAAGCACTGCTGGCTAAATATGGGGACCGGTTTCCGCGTCAAACTCAGCTCACCGAGTTCTCAGAAGTAGTGGCCAGAAAGGTTGCCCTCTTGAATCTGACGGTTACCTATAATCGCTCCGCAGGGTTTCTTGGACATGGTATTAAAGCAGAAAATGAGGGGAGGGATATTTCGTTTTCTTGCTCGGAATATGACCGGCTGCTGCTGATATTTAGCAACGGATTGTACAAGGTTGTTCCAGTCACCGACAAACTATTTGTCGGGGACGAGTTGGGATATGTAGCTATCCTAAAAAAAGACCTAATTTTCAATGTCATTTATCGAGACGGCAATGAAAATCAAGCCTATGTCAAGCGCTTCACGACACCAAAATTTATCCTGGAAAAGGAGTACCGTCTTTTTCCTGCGCATAAACGCTCACGCATATTGCTGCTAGTTACCGGCGAAAACAAGCACGCGAGGGCAAGCTTGGTCCCCTCAAGACGGGCAAAAACCAATGTAATCGAGGTTGACTTTAACGATTATTTACTGAAAGGGCCGAGCGCAAAAGGTAAACGAATATCGACGCGCGTTGTAAGAAGAGTGGTGGAGTCGACCGAGCGGGTATTAAAAGAACGGTCAAACATGGCACTACCCGGCATGGAGCCCCCGCAGACTCAAGATATAAAGGAGGCTTCCGTCTCAGCAGATTCCCTGCGTGAACAAGAAGCAAAATCGGTCGAAGAAAAGCAGTAAAGACGTCACCGCGTCCGGATTTATTCTCAAGGCAGCAGATCCGCCTTGAGGGAATGGTTCCCGGCTGAAGTAATTAAGGCTTTAACAAACTCTCCAGGCTGAATCACCTGAGACGGTGAGCGCTCTGCATGGACAATATGGTTGGTTGCAGTGCGTCCTGCCAGTTTATTGTAATCAGCGCTCTCGACCAATATTAACAATGTTTTTCCGATATATTCCTTATTTCTCTCAAGGCTAATTCCATCCTGCCTTTTTTGAAAAATCTGCAGTCTTTCACCTTTAACATGTTCTTCTATTTTTCCATCCAAATGGGAAGCTTTGATCCCGGGACGGTCAGAATATTTGAATGAAAACGAGCCATGAAAGCGAATATCTTCGAGTAAATCGAGTGTCTTCTGAAAATCATTATCCGTTTCGCCAGGAAATCCAACAATAATGTCAGTTGTTAGGGCGAGGTCTGGACGTGCATTGAGGAGCTTTTCAACCTTTAGCCGGTAATCAGTAATGGTATATTTCCTATTCATCCTTCTTAGAACCGCGTCAGAACCCGATTGCACCGGCAGGTGGAATTGCGGACAGAGATTATCTAGTTCAGCAAAACAGGAAATGAGCTCATCTGACAGGTCTTTAGGATGAGACGTCGTAAAGCGAAGGCGTTTTAAGCCGTCAACTTGTGCTACCTGGCGAAGAAGCATGGAAAAAGAGCAGGGCAGTCC
>JABDPQ010000302.1 GCA_013042695.1 Desulfobacterales bacterium
TACTCGCCGTCAATCTCTGTCCGGACAACCCAATAGTCTCCATATTGACGGATATCGAATTTGCCGTCCTTTTCCAAAACCTGATAATTGAGAATTTCAACAGTACGGATACCAAATACAGAACAACCCTGAAGAAATACTGTCGCTGCTAAAAGTAAGAGCGTTTTCATATGATTGCACCTCCAAAATAAGACAATAGACGCAAAAAGATGATATTCAAGCTCAGAGATCAGCTTTGCTTCCTATCTAGCTCCATAGCGTGCACAATAATTATTTTAAAAATTATATGTCTAAATTAGGTCTCGCAAATATAACTGAATCACAATAGCACTTTATTGCTTTTAAGCGAGCAAAGTGAGGTTCTTAAAGGGGATTTTAAAAAAGTCATGACTCAAATACATTATGTTATTAAAATAACAAAATATATGCCTACCTTTTAATTCCCGACACCTGTTTGATCATGTAGTTGTTCACTGCTTCATGAAGGACGAGTATCGATAATGTTGCACAATGCTTGTCTTTTTCCGGAAATGTTCCAATAGCCCGCAAAAGGTCTTTTGCCTCAAGCTCGAGAAGATCCTCCGGGCTTTTACCGTGGGCAAGTTCGGCGGTAAATGATCCGCACAGGGCACTGGATCCACAGCCGTCAGTCTTATACGAAGCTTTTTCAACCCGATTGTTGTGAAACTTCAAGAAGATTTCCATGGTATCGCCGCAGGCTCCTTTCACACATGCAGAACTATCTGCATCCGGCATTGGCTGGTTAAATCGGGGGTTGAGCCAACGCTCAAAACCCTTTTCGCCAAACACCTCTCTTGCGTCTACAAAAGACTGTTGCTGCAACTGCTTAACCCATAATTCAAATGCTTCGTCGGTCATTGCCATAGTGTACGTCACTCCATTTCTTAGCCTTTGATGATAATGAAAAAACGAGAACAATCAGATTGTGCAGTCCCTCAAGCAGATAATCAAATGGGTTCAAATCAAAATTGTATTCAAAATCTGCGTCAATTTTCTCATCTGAAATTACTAGATCAGGGATGTTCTTGTTGTTCTTCACAGCTCTGCCTCAAAGAATTTGTTCTAGCCGAAAATAATTGCGTCGGTACCGTCACTAATCTTACCAATGAGCCTCTGCATTCGGCTTCTCTGTAAAGACCATATCGCCACTCTTATAGTGCTCAACCACTTCGGAAATAGTGCCTGTAATGTCGCTGACCACTTTGATGCCTGCTACCTGGAGCGTCTGAAAGGCTTTTGGACCGCAATAGCCGGTCATCAGGACCTGGGCCCCTTTATTATGAATCAGTGTAGCAGCCTGAATGCCGGCACCCTTAAAGGCACCAGCATTGGCGCTGTTGTCGAGTGCTTCGTATTCCATGGTTTCGGTGTCAACGACCAGAATAAATGGTGCTCGACCAAAGCGCGGATCAACCAGGCTGCTGAGCTCTTCACCCTGTGATGTGATTGCAATTTTCATAGTGTTTCTCCTTAAGGCTCGTTCATCGTTGGTTGCCGCCGCCGCACACTTGGTCATCTGAAATAAGCGGCAGTTTACCTGCCAGCATATCTTCGACAACGGGACGAATGTCGATTCGTTCAGCATCATGGTATACATCAATACCCACTTGCTTGAATCCCATGAGTGGGCGCATGCCGATACCGCCGACAATCAGAGCGTTTATTTTATTCTCAGCGAGCAGGTTAACCGGAACCATGCAGCCTCCCTGCACGTGCTCCTTATTCTGGATCGTGCTGACGGAGGTGATGCCGCCATTTTCTGCTTCAATGCAGGTAAACACGTCGCAATGCCCAAAATGTCCTGCTCGCTGACCGTCAAGACCGCCTTCACCAATTGAAGGGATCGCAATTCGTAATGTTGTCATCTTGTTCTCCTTAGTTGTTCAATACTGGCAGAATGTAATCTGCCCTTTTTTTGTTAAATGCATCTGAGGTGGTAATGTTGTGCCAGATATTTTTTATCAACCGGGTGATTTCGGCTTTGGGCTCGTATTCGGCTATTGTTTTTCCTGCGACCATTGCCCGTGTAAACGATGAGTCAAAGGGGATGGAGCCGACGACCTGAAGGCCTCGGCGGCCAGCCTCCTGTTCAATCGATGCACCAATTTCAGGGTTGAGATCATACTTGTTGATGCAGACCAGGGCAGGAATAGTGAAATGGCGAGCCAGATCTGCCACACGTTCCATATCATGCAGACTTGAAAGTGTCGGTTCGACAACGATGAGTACCGCAGTCGATCCAGTGATCGAAGCGATTACCGGGCAGCCGATACCTGGAGGACCATCGGTAATCATCAGATTATGGTGCCCCAGCTCGCCAAGCTCTTTGGCCTGCTTTCGTATGACACTGACCAATTTCCCTGAATTTTCTTCAGCGATACCCAGGCGAGCATGGACCATTGGTCCAAATCGGGTCTCAGAGATAAACCATTCACCACATTTCTGCTGGGGAAAATCGATCGCCTTTTCCGGGCACAGAGCAACACAGACGCCACAGCCCTCACAATCTAACAAATCGACTTCAAACGCTTCGGATATCGCCTCAAAGCGGCACAGATCGATACAGGTCCGGCACTGATTACAGATATTCTGTTTTATAATAGCCTTATTGCCACCGATAAAATCAGTTCGCTGTTTGATGTTCGGCTTCAGCAGCAGGTGCAAGTCCGCAGCATCCACGTCCGCATCGCAGAGTACATGGTTTTCAGCCAAGGCGGCAAAAGCTGCGGTCAAACTGGTTTTGCCTGTTCCACCTTTGCCGCTGATTATGACTAGCTCTTTCATTGCACCACCTTTTCTGATTCAACCAGGGAAGTAATTTTTCTAAACAGCGACTGAAACGTCTGCCGCCAGGCGGGTATTTCGTCTACAAGTATATGCCCGCGAGAATAGATCTCGGCAATCTGCCGATCAAAGGGTATTTCCAGCAGAATTGGCAGCCCATTGCTGTCGGCATACTCGCGCACGCCATTGTCACCAATATCACTGCGGTTAATAATCAAGGCACAGGGCAGTTCAAGTTGCTTAACGGCTTCATGGGCAAGTACCAGATCGTGCAGCCCAAAAGGTGTCGGTTCAGTAACCAAGAGGACAAAATCACTATCCTTCATCGACATTATCGCAGGGCAGGAGGTTCCAGGCGGGGCATCGATAATAACAAGCTCGTCCGGCTTGATGGTGTCGCGCACCCGCTTGATCAAGGGCGGGCTCATTGCCTCGCCAATTCGCAGGCATCCCTGAACAAAGGTCAGCAAACCGCTGCAGCTCGACTTGATGTCTCCCAGTTCTCTTCTTCCCTCTTCGACAGCATGCTCTGGACACACCACCAGGCAGCCTTCACAGCTGTGGCAGAGTTCTGGAAACACCAAGATGACATCGCCGATCAGGGTCAACGCATTAAACTGGCATATTTCAACACAACTGCCGCATCCGGTGCAGAGCTGGTCATTGATTTCAGGTACAAAAGCGAAGGCTTTCTCGACTTGTTCTGATTTAGGTTTGATAAAAAGATGACTATTTGGTTCTTCAACATCGCAATCAAGCAGTGTTACTCTGCTCTCCAGGCTGGTTGCCAGGTTGGTTGCAATGGTCGTTTTACCGGTGCCGCCTTT
>JABDPQ010000304.1 GCA_013042695.1 Desulfobacterales bacterium
AACTCGCAATCAGATCGGTGGGACTCTTTTCAGACAACCCATAGTCTTTGGAAATATTCCCAGAATAATACCGGGATGGGAAAAACCGATTGTTGTTGCCCGGCACGCTTTCGGCGGCATGTACGGGGGGACTGATATGTCTATTCCAGATGAGGGCAATGTAACATTGAACTATGCCCCCTCAGGGAAAGAGGCTTCGGAGCAAGTGGAAATTTACAAGTTCACTGGTCCCGGGGTTGCCCTAGGCATTTACAACACGCAGGAATCCGTACGTGGATTTGCCATGTCCTGCATGAGTTTCGGGCTCGAAAGGGGGTATCCTGTCTACCTGGGTACGAAAAATACAGAGTTGGAGCATTACGACGGCCTGTTCAAAAACTCTTTTGATGAAATATATGAAACCAAATTCAGATCACAATTCGAGGCAAAGGGGATCGCATATGAACATCGAATGGTGGATGACCTTGCCGCTTTTGCCGTAAAATCCTCAGGTGGTTTTGTCTGGGCCTGTAAAAATTATGACGGTGATATCCTGTCAGATCTTGTGGCGGCTGGGTTTGGTTCTCTCGGGCTTATGACATCCATGTTGTTGACTCCTGATGGGAAGACTGTGCTCACAGAAGCCGCACACGGGACGGTGACAAGACATTTTCGAGAACACCAGGCCGGTAAAGAAACTTCCACCAATCCAATAGCAAGTTTGTTTGCCTGGACCCGGGCTCTGTATTATCGCGGCTTGTTTGACGGCACACCTGAGGTTCAGGAATTTGCCACTGCTCTGGAGCAGGCTTGTTTTGCCACCGTCGAGTCAGGCAGAATGACAAAAGACCTGGCACTGCTCACCGGGGAGTCGACATGGCTGACAACAAACCAGTTTCTAAATGAAATCAAGTCGACTTTTGAAGCAAAAAACTCCTGATTGATTGAACAATGCAGGAGGAATTCTCAGGCTGAACGTAACGATTTGATGTCAAAGTGCACTCTCTGAGAGAGATACAATGAGAGAGAAAGACATGCTCAAAAAAAATACAGTAGGCACCTTTCCTGAGGCCGATTCACATGGTTGTATCTCACGCCATGTTAGGAGGTTAAAGCACCAGGACACACCTGGTGGCGCGCAGATCGTATCCCAAGATGGTTACCTGTTCGTCGGACACATTTCCCCTCCTGCGGGCACCTCGATCTTCGATGTCCGCGATCCCAAGAATCCGTCCCTGGTCACGACTATCGAACTTGTCGACTCGCAATCGCATTCTCACAAAGTCATGGTGCACGGTGACCTTATGATCGTGAACAGCCAACGTCACCGCCGTAAATTCTTTCGCAAAAGTGAAGTTTTAGACTCCGTGGAAGCACGGCTCGCCCTCGAGTTCGGTAGGCAGCCGACTGAAGAAGAAATTGCACAGGCCTTGAATGTCAAGTCTCAGGATATTGAAACCCTTCGTACAGAATTCGCTACTGGGTATAAAAACGGTGGTTTTCGTATCTATGATATCTCCAATCCGGCACGGCCTCGTGAAATCTGTTTTCAGCCGACCGGCGGGATGGGCGCGCACGGTTTCGATTTTGATGGGCAATACGCCTATGTTTCAACGGAGATGCCTGGATTCAAAGGGAATATACTCGTGATCTACTCGCTTACGATTCCAGAAAAACCGCAAGAGATATCTCGCTGGTGGATGCCAGAGCAGGAAACAGAAGGCATGGGAACTGGGCCGGTGAATGGTCATTGGTTGCACCATGCGCTCAGAAACGACAATACGCTTTGGGCAGCCTGCTCACATTCGGGAGTCTGGGCAATAGATATCACGGATATCAATCATCCGGTTACCGCTGGCAGCTATAACTATCACCCGCCGTTTATCGAGTCTACCCACACCGTGATGGGACTGCCGCAAATCTATCAGGACAAAAAATTGGCATTAGCGATCGATGAAGAGCACGACAACCATCCCCGGGGGCAGCCCCATGCAGCCCTCTGGATACTAGATGTGACAGATAAAGAAAACATCCAGCCTCTGTCAGTGTTCGAGGTGAGCGAATTGGACTCTCCATGGAGCAGAAGTGGATGCCGCTTTGGTGCCAGCCAGATCGTTGAACGCCCTACGGGAAACCTCACGTTCGCGGCATGGTTTGCCGGCGGATTGAGAGTAATAGATATTGGTGATCCACTGTCACCAGCGGAGTATGGATATTTTATTCCGCCTCCACCACAAGGATTTACAACACCCCAAAGCATGGATGTCGAGGTCGATGAAAGAGGAATCGTATATTTGCTGGACCGTAATAGAGGTTTAGACATCCTAGAGATTTTCTGATAGCCCGGTCGCTTCAACGATCAGACCCTTTCACAGATCGCTCAGCCGCATGTTGAATATGGTTTGGGAGGACAGTGGTAGCTTTCGGCCTGTACTGCCTACAAGAAGAGTTGAAAGACAAGTTGATGACCATTTGGCAACCGGATCATAAGATTGCAAAAATGAGTTTTCCCAAGATATTTGGGTGCTTCATATCTTTCTCTGAGCAGGTCAGGTTTGACAATCCGCCAGTGTATTCATACCAGTATTGAGTGCGATATACAGTACGGTTATTTGCCTGACTCTTCTCAAAGAAAACTCGATCGGAAACCTCCGTCAGTCCAAAGTTTTTATTGCTGGTACCGATCATTTTTCTATTACTGATTATTAAGAGCGCTCGTCAATAATGATGTCGAACCAAGAACCTCATCGTGTAACCCTCATTTCCGGGGATGGCATTGGGCCGGAAATAGTAAAATCTGCTCAAGAAGTGATCGAGTCTACTGGAGTTCGGATAGAGTGGGAAGAAGTGAAGGCGGGGCAATGTGCAATTTCCGAATTTGGCCACCCGGTCCCAGAAAGTGTCCTTGATTCAATCAAACGCACGCACGCAACACTCAAAGGGCCGATGTCCAACATCAGAGGGACTGAATTCCCGGGACCCAATGGTTACATACGCAGGACTTTGGGGTTGTATGCCAATGTCAGGTTTGCCCGATCGTTTGCCGGTGTAAAAACCTTTTATCCCAATACTGATATTGTCGTCGTTCGCGAGACAACTGAAGATGTCTACAGGGGGCAAGAGCAAATGATTGGTAAAGATGCGGCTGTTGCAATCAAGTTTATAACGCGAGAAGGTGCCAGACGGGTGATCAGTTTCGCTTTTGATTTTGCCTCCAGGGAAAATCGGGAAAAAGTAACAGTCGTCCTGAAGGCGAACGTTCTACGATTAACCGACGGCCTTTTCCTCGAAGAAGCGAGAAGCATATCCCAAAACTTCCCGAACATTGAATTCGAGGAGATGAATGTCGATGCGCAGTGTCTTGAACTGGTTCGAAAGCCTCAGGAATATGATGTTCTTGTTATGCCCAACCTCTACGGTGATATCATTTCCGACCTGGCTGGAGGATTGGTAGGCAGTGTAGGACTCTGCCCGGGAGTTAATATTGGCGAGGATATCAGCGTGTTCGAGGCGGCGCACGGAAGCGCTCCCAAATATGCCGGACTGAACAAAGTGAATCCCACGGCCATGATCCTCTCCGGTGCGCTCATGCTGGAGTATCTCGGTGAGAACGACAACGCATTGAAAATAAGAAAAGCAGTCTCCGAAGTTCTGGTCGATGGCGACTATCTGACGTATGATCTTGGCGGTACGACCAGTACAACCCAGATGACCGGAGCTATTGTAAATAAAATAGAAACTGTTTTGTAAACGGGATTTTTCTGTTAAGCATATGAGGAGGCAAAAGTACTCCTCGAATGCATAAATTTGTTGCCCTTTGGTTAAGGTGGCAACATTTCGTATGATGCAGCTCGTTAGGAGGTTGCAAGATGTGGTAAGGAATTTTTACCAGATGCAGGTCGTTTATCGATGAAATCGGATTTCATCAAAATTACAGCTAAGGAGAATTCTGATATGAATTTTGATCACAAATTTTATGCCAAACTCAACCGCAGGGATGTTATTAAAACTTCACTGGCCCTCGCGGGTGCGGCAGTTGCCAGTAAATTTCCGTTCAGTAACGCATTTGCCGCTAACTATCCGGATCGCAACATTCAAGTTTACGTCCCAACCAGGGAAGGCGGAGGGGCGGATCGGTTGCTTCGCGCCATATCAGGGGTATGGAAAAACTATATCGGAACAAATTTTGAAGCGTCTTTCTACCCGGGCGCTTCCGGACGGGTGGGCTACGAAAAATACATGGGACTTGCTCAAGAGGACATGTATGAGTTGCTCTTTGGGAACATGGGGGCGGAAGTGCTCAACTGGGTACTCAAGCCGCCAACGTATGATCTTGATACTTTCAAATATATCGCCCAGGTTGATAGCGACCCTGGAATCATGTATGTGAGCCGGAAGAGCAAGTTTCAAACTATCGATGATATCGTTGCGGAAGGAAAAAAGAGAAGGTTGAATTTTGGTGTCAGTCGTCTGGCCCACCCGGCAACTCTGGGTGCTTTGGCGCTTGGCAAACTCACCGGTGCTGAATTCAATCCGGTTCCATTCTCGGGAGGTAAAAACAACCGGGCTGCAGTGGCGACCGGAGAGGTGGATTTTGGTGCCCAGCCGTCAGGGACCATCGTGAGCCGCGGAAAAAACTTTAAGGTACTATTGATGTTCACGCACAAAAACCCGATCCCGGATATTTCTGACAATGCGCCTACCATGAATGATCATTTTAATGCGAACCTGCCGTCATTGATTGCGGGGGCCCGCGCCTTCGGCGTTAAGACAGCGACAATCTCGAAGTATCCTGATCGGCTGGAAACTGTGCAAACAACTTTACAGAAAGTTTTCACTGATCCTGCATTCAAGGAGGCCTATAAGAAGACCAAGGCCCCATGGGAATTTGTTGAATATCAGGGGATGGAAGCCTGTGCGGAATATGCAAAGAACATCACGAAAATTGGCGAGGAATTTAAGGAACTGCTTGTCGGTAAATAACCCTGATTGAGCTCAAGCAAAACGGGATGGGCGGCTCATTTATTATCCAAATGCCGCCCATTTTCTTCTGAAGTATAGTAAACGACTAACACGTATGTGGTTCAAAACAAAGGATGGCGGACGATCCCACACCGATGGTCTGGCCACGGCTTACAAACATGAAAAGGGCTAAATCAGGCCCGTCCCACGGCATATTTCACGAGCCTCTTCTGAGGCCATAAAATCAAGTAATTCTATAGCGTTTTGGTTGTTTTTTGAACGGCTAAGCAGAGCGGATTGGTAGGTCGTCACCTTTTCAACATCGGTTGGCAGGGGACCGACGAGTTTTACATTGAGCCCTTTGTCTATCTGTACCTGGATTTCGATGGCCTGGCCGAAGCCGATTTCGTTCGTGAGAGTGCTGGCATGCAAGTGCTCCATGACTGCGGCACCGGTCTTTGTCCGAGTCGTCTTGGCGGCAACTTCATCCGCTATGCCGAATTTCTCAATCATGGTGGCAATATACTGGCCGCTGGAGGCCTCGTTATAGACCAGTGAATCAGTCTCCAGAATAGCCTGTTTGAGCGATTCTGCCGAGGACAAGTCGGGTTCTTTGGCGCCATTTTTCACGGTAACGGCTGCTTTTACCGAACCGATAATGGAGCCGGTGCCGTCAACCGTGTGTCCGCTTTCAGCAAATGCTTTCGCTGCCGGGATGGGCGCTATGACAATATCGGCATCGCTGGTTCCGGAGATTATCATGTCCCGCAATACCGGTGCCGTTGCAAATTGAACGGATACGGGGACATCGGTTTTCCCGGTAAAAGCTTCCGCACAGCGGGCAACCCCTGTTTTTGGGGCGCCGGCACTTAAAATTTTCAGTTCGTTGTCAGCCATTGATATTCTCCAGAATCCAGATTGAATTAATGTTACAACTTCTCCCTTTTGGCAGCAAATGACCGATATAAAAGCAGGGCAGCGCGAACAGCATTTTTCTATAATCGATCGACTTGCCCGGTCTCTCACCCTGGTGAACAAAAAGAATATGAAGATATGAAATACTTGTCAACCAGTAGCCAGGTTCTATACCTGACTAACATTAGAAGATTGCTCGTCACCAATCCGAAATTCCGCCTCTAAAACCTCTCTGTTCACAAGATTTCTCGGCAGCTGGCCGCGAATGACACTGGCAACATCCTCTGCCACAATCCTATTGGCACGTCTTCGGGCCTCAATGGTCCCCCCGCCCAAGTGAGGTGAGGCGATCACATTCGAGAAGCTCAGGAGTTTGCCTGCCGGATCCGGTGGTTCCTGTTCATAGACATCCGTCCCATAACCTCCAATAGTACCATCCTCCAGTGCCTGGACCAGAGCCTTCTCGTTGACAACGGTACCGCGAGAGTGATTGACCAGCAGGACCCCCTGCTTCATCATTTCGAACTGGGGAGTGTCGATCAGGTTTGTTGTTTCGGGGGTCAGGGGGAGGTGCAGGCTTATACTGTCGGACGCTTGCAGCACGGTCTCGAAAGGTACATAGGTGACATCGGTGGACCGCTCGAAATCAAGATCCCTGTTCCGTTTGTAATAAAGCACGCGCATGCCAAATGCCTGGCATCGGACGGCAACTCTCCTTCCGATACGTCCGAGACCGACGATTCCGTGCGTCTTGTTGTTAAGTTCCACGTTGGTCCTAATCAACTCCCGTCGCTGGCCCCACTGGCCCCTTTTGACGGCAATGTCGCAGTGTATGATGTTCTTGGCCATAGACAGCAGAAGGGTCATAGCAAATTCTGCGACGGAATTAGAGGTTACGTCCGGGACATTGGTGACCAGAATGCCGCGATCGGTAGCTGCTGACAGGTCCACGATATCCACACCCACCCCCTGCCTGGCGACGTGCTTCAGGCGGGGTGCCGATGCGATCAGGGTCCGGGTGACCCGGGGGGTTATGCCGATAAGCAAGGTATCCGCATCTTTGATCTCTCTTAAAAGCAACTCCTCGGAGTCGTTTTCAAGAATAACGACCCGGGCGACATCCCGCATTATAGCCAGGGCTTCCTCGCCAGGTTCGAACCGATAGGCGACGACGATTTTTTTCATAGTCTTCTCCGGATAATCTTTTTTTCGGATAATTTTGACTATTCTGGCAATGTGTTACGGTTTAGCTTGTGCGTGCCGTTTTGACGGCTTCTGTAAACATTTTCCGGATGAATGGGATATCATGCCCCAAAGTAACGACCTGGGCCTTTTTTTTCCACTCTCCAACAATCTCAGCGAAGTTCCGTGCGGTTGGATCGAGGTTCACCGATGTGAACATGCCGCGGCTCTTGGCCGCCTCGAATATTTTTTCCTCAAGAGCCAGGACTGCAGGATGGTCCTTCTGGCCCGTCAATCCCAATGAGTTGGACAGATCACCCCGGCCGCTGCCAATCATATCGATACCCTCCACGCTTAAAATGTCTTCGAGGTTGTCGGTCGCACTCTTCGATTCGATCTGGACACCCAGGAGCAGCTCCTCGTTGGACCAGCGGCTATACTCTGCGCTGCTGACACTGCCGTATCGCATCACCCTGGCTGCACTGTAGGTTCCCCGGTCCCCAAGCGGGGAAAAATGCACGGCATCTACAACCGCTCTGGCTTTTTCTAACGTCGAGACGTCTGGAATGAACAGACCCATTGCCCCCGCCTCGAGTATGTTTGTTATCAGGTAGGGATCGTTGTCAACGCGTGCCATGGGCGTGATGCCTGCCGCCTCAGCGGTTCGGATCAGGTTGATGACTGTCGGAAGGTCATAACCGTTGTGGGAGGTATCGATCCGGACGAAATCGAACCCGGCGTAGGCCGCCAACTCCACGATCACTGGCGAGGGAACACCAATATTAATCCCGAGCACCGTCTGTCCGTCACGGAGCGCCTGTTTAATTGGATTTTTATTCAGTTCCATAACATTGCTTCCTTATTTCCTGAGGTTAAAACTTGAATAGCTTTTGAGGGTTGTCAACCAGGATTTTATGGCGATCATCAGCATCCGGCACCCATCGGCCGAAAAAGTTGAAGAGTTCGAGGGTGCTTGTCTTGTCGGCAAAAGATAGATGGGGATGATCGCTGCCCCAGATGAGCCGATCGACCGCTGTTTCTACCAGAGCCTGCATCATCGGGCCTGCGTCACTGTATCCTGGGGCGACGGACATCCGGTAAAGGGCGGTCAGCTTCACCCAGCAGCGCCCCTCGCCGTTTCGTAGCAGATCCAGCAATTGCTGGAATCCCTTCTGGTCGACTCCGTCACGAGACAGGAACAACCCCATATGGGCAAGCATGAAATGAGATTTGAGTTGCCGTAAGGTACCCATCAGTTCCTGGGTCAGCCATCCCGGCAGCAGGAAATCGAGGGTCCAACCCAACTCAGCACAGCGCGCATCAAGCCGTAAAATGCGGGGTAAAAGGGTGGCTGCGAAACCAGGTTCGGGGGGCTTGATCGGCTTGACATTGATCCGGACTCCGCACACTCCCACAGCGTTCAGTTTATCTAGCTCAGCGTCGGGCACATCTTCGTGAACATCGACAATCCCCCGGCATCCGGGCAAAGTTTCCATGGCATCGAGCATGCAGGTATTGTCGCGACCGTAAGCGCTTGGCTGGACCAGAACCCAACGCTCGAATCCGAGTCCCCGGGAAAACGTCAGGAATTCATCAAGAGGGGCGTAGGGGGGGGTATAACGTAAATCGTCCCCGTAAGGGTAATCTTTAGTAGGACCGAAGACGTGAAAGTGGCTGTCGCAGGACAAACGTGGGGCTCTGAATTCGGGCCCACCTTCATTATGTTGTGACATGATCACTGCTCCTTTTTTCTTTGAACTTGATAATTCCCAGTAGCTCGAGCTTGTTGTAAACTCATTTATTTATACTCCATTGATGGTGAGGAGAATAGCAAAAGAATTCCTGTCCGCCAAACACAAATATGGTCATGCTTTGATATCCTACCTTGTTCTGACTACCTGCCAGCCCCATCTTAGCTGTGTCTTGCATATGAATGAAGCAGAAGGGGTAATGTTGTCGACAAAGAGGAAGGGGTGTCGACATCAGAGGGGATTATCATGGGGTGAAGTTCTAGATCTTGCCTAAGAAGAGCTAGAACGAGGCTATTAACTACTTTCAGATTCAGTGTTACTCATAGATTCTTATTCAGCAACTCTCATTAAGGATTGCCGCATCTAACCTTTTGATTTAGCAGACTATTAGAAGTTAAGATTCTTCGTGATAAGGTGATTTTCGAAAGAAATACCAATTGTTAAACGTGCCAGTGGATATTTCAACATATGGTAAGAAGCATGATTTCTTGGGCTCTCAGGAACGGTGTGAACTTTAAAATTTGCATAAATGGTTGGCATTGCCATTACTAGCCTTTTTGATAGCACTGGAAGGGATCCCCGTAACCTATCAGGAAGTTTTAACTTTGAAGAAATATCAGGGCTTGAGATCGTAGAATCGGCAATAAGAACGTAGAGTGAAGGGGTAAGCTTAAGTGGGCCCGTTCAACCAATTGGTTACCTGCTCTATTTTATTAAATATTTCGTAATGTCCGAAAGGTTTCCAAACCTTTTAAGAACACTTATTGCAGCATGACTTTCTACCCAAGGATATTCAAGCGTTTCTTGGATTTCTTTTAATTGCCTTGATTCAGGGTCATGAAGCTCAATCATGGTATGAATATATATCTTGTGTTTAATGATCTTTATTTGGTTGTTGTTTTTTCTGAATTTCCAATTGTAATAACCTGTGCCTACGCAAGTCAGTTCATTTCCAATTTTTTTCATTACAACCAACCAAAGTTGTTCCAAAATTTTAAAATTGCAGCGTATATTTTTTGAGAGGTAGTATGTTTTTATTTTCTCATATTTTTTGTTGAAATCAGCAGATAGTATTTTTGCAATGTCTCTGTTACCGACAATATTGCTTGGAAAAGTGATACGAGTAGAGTTGATTTCACATTCTACCTCGGCACTCTCTTCATATATTGTTTCTAATATTTGATATTTATCTTGGTCTTTACCAATTATGTATTGCTCAAGCAAGTGTGCTGAATCATGTTCCATTTGCTTTTATCAGGTTAGATAGAATTGACGATAGTCCTGTTTTCGACAAATATAGAACCTTACGGCTGGCACTCCTGTTTCTCTCCCAATCATTACCACACCAAAGAATAGCCTTCAATTCCTCTCACATCCGACAAAAGCAAAAATGATGTCAGATCGTTACAAAATACTACGTCGCACTATCTATAAAAACTCAAGATAATTTTTATCGACATTTTGCCATCATTATGTAAGTATTGGAGAATTATATTGTTTTCACACTTTTTGTATCTGGAAAAATCTCATATTAAATTGAGTAAACCAATAAACTATTAGGGAGTATCATAAATATCATGTTTACACACCCAACACATGTTATTCGACCTGATGGAAGAAAAGTGCGTGTTCAGTTACAGATGGACAGCTGTGTCGCTGCCGGATATACCGGTAGAAATCAAAAAGATGTACAATCTCATATCGATGAACTTAAAAAATTGGGCGTACCGACTCCATACTCTACACCCGCAATGTACTGGATAAGTCCTGCTCGACTTACAACCCTTGAGCAAATAATCGTCGTAGGAGAACAAACCAGTCCAGAAGTAGAATTTTTTACTGCAGGTGACAGTCATGGCAATTTTTACATTACTGTTGCGAGTGACCACACTGATCGCGAACTTGAAACAGTCTCGGTTGGTAAAGCCAAGCAGATCTGTGAAAAGGTAATAGGAGACGATGTCTGGTTAGTAGACGATATGGCAAATCATTGGGACGAAATTAAAATTAAGTCGAAAGTGCTTATTAATAATAAGTGGCACCTATATCAATCCGGGACACTTGGAGAGATCATGGCACTGGCAGACTTGCTCTCTCTTATGCAAAATGATCAACCTGCCGGTAGTCAGCCAGCTCTTCTTAGCGGCACAATTCCAATAATTGGAGGTGACACGATCTACACGACATCATGTGAACTAATAATGATCGATCCTGTTCTGAATCGAAAACTGACTAAACAATATCGAATACTCTCATTACCTGATAGAAGCTGAAATGCAAATTGCACTCATCCAACTACAAATCCAGCCATCTGAAAAGCAGGCCAACTACGATAGCATTTCTCGCCTGGTAGATTTAGCCGTTACTCAGCAGCCAAAACCGGATTTAATAGTACTCCCAGAATTGTGGTCGACTGGGTATGCACTGGCTGAACTGAAAACTATCGCAAGTGATGAAGGGAATGAAGAAGTAGAGTTTCTGGGAAACCTTGCAAGGAAATATGGAATTTGGTTCGCAGGGGGGTC
>JABDPQ010000305.1 GCA_013042695.1 Desulfobacterales bacterium
AGAAAAGTCATTGACTGAGCCGTACCGGCAGCAATGGACGAAATCAGAAACAAGGCGATTGAAATAAGGAATAGATTTCTGGTGTTGTATAAATCGGCAAGTTTTCCAAAAATCGGCAATGAAACGGCTCGGGCAAGAAAGTAGGCCGAATAAACCCAGGCGTATAGATGGAGCCCCCCTAATTCTGCCACAATGCTGGGCATCGCTGCAGACATGATAAGCGCATCAAGAGCACCCAGAAAGAGTGCCAGAAGTGCTGATCCAATAATATAGTTTCGTTCTTTGAGGCTGAGGGGATGAGCAGGTGTGGTCATGACAGGAGCATAGTCTATTTGGTGAAGGAATACAGCACTCTTAGATATTTCTTACTGTTAAGCATACCACTCGGCACTATTTTTTAGACTCGGATCATGGTGTAGATTGATACTTTCAGTACATTAATGTATATACCAGACAATGGAATACCGGGAAAACCGGGGACAGACCACGTTTTATGCTCGTAAAAACGTGGTCTGTCCCCGGTTTTTCACGGTATTTAAACGTGGAACATACATAAAACAGATTATGAACTCAGACATAACTAATTGTGCCCGCTGCTCGTTTCAGGTTGCTGACCGGATTTGTCGGACAGATGGAGGAAAACATCCTGATAATTGTCCCACTCTGCTGAAGGCAGAGCTGGCTGAAGAGGTGCTTGCAGAATATCAGAAAACAGACAATTTTGAATTTGCCAGGCAGGCATCAATTCAGGAAAAAGATGGTTACAGCAATCGGGATCAGGGGTACGAGAAGGTGAGACCTGCTAAGCCCAGAATCGAGGAAATCATCGATTTTATTGCCAAGATGGGCTATCGCAAGATTGGCATGGCATTTTGTATAGGCCTCAGAAAAGAGGCTGGCATGGTTGAAAAAATTTTCTCCTCCCGCGGGCTTGAAATGGTTTCTGCCATTTGCAAGATAGGCCGGGTGCCCAAGGAGGCACTTGGTCTAACAGATGATGAGAAAATTTCTGTCGGCACATTTGAGAGCATGTGCAATCCAATTCTGCAGGCAGAGGTGCTGAATCGTGAGAAAACGGAATTCAACATTCTACTTGGCTTGTGCGTCGGTCATGATTCGCTCTTTTTCAAATATGCTGAGGCCCCCTGCTCCGTACTTGCCGTAAAGGACAGGGTTACGGGTCATAATCCATTGGCAGCAGTCTATACCCTGGATTCGTATTATCGAGCGCTGAAGTAAGGGCCGGTAAGGCTTTTAATAGGATCGGTTTCAGGGTGCATCCGGTTTAAGGTCGAATTCATTACAGCAACAAAAGGCTGAAGTGCAGGAGTTACTGCTTGCCTATCTGATGAGGGGGAGCCTATTTTTCTGCCCCGAGAATCCTCTGTTATAATCCCAGATCCTCATTGATAAGCAGTACTTTAACTCGTCCTTTGGGAAAGGATTTCTCGGTTATTGTCCAGGTATTGCAAATACGATCAGGACTATTGCAATCCATGCAGTATGAGGTCTTCATACACGGGGTTTTCCATCCCGTGTGCCGAATAGCGTTGGCTGGGGCAGCGTAGGATTTTATACGCTGCATAGCTGTTTCGACATCGGCCACTATCTTGTTTCTGCCTGCAAAAATTATGACGTGCTTTGGGCCGAAGGTAATTGCTCCGACTCTGTTTCCTACCATATCAAGATTTACCAGTTGACCCGATTCGGTTACCGCATTGCTTCCGGTAAAAAAGAGATCGACAAGTAACGCCTGCCTGCGCCGCTCTATTATCTCTTCTCTTGGAACATCTGGAGCAAATGTCTCGATAATCTCAATCTCTGAATTTTGTCTGATGACATCAAAAACTCCTGTTGTGTACATGGTCATTGAATCTCCCCAGGAGGCGGTTTTAATATGAAGAGTGGGTAGAATATGCTCAACGAAGATCTTTTGTGCCTCACTGCAGGTTCCGGCGACAAATGCATCAAAATTGTTTTTTTCCAAGGCGGTTTTGCACTTTTCAAGTCTCATTTGCCAGAATGTATCGATGAAGTCACTCATTTTATCTCCTGTTACTGGTACTATTTCATAGTAATATCGATATGAAAGAACATGAAAACCTTGGTCCTTATTAAACCCTGAACAAAGACATTATATGCCGATGACATGCTTAGCCTGAATATTTCCTGAAAAACAGAACAGATTATTTAAAATCATATTAATATCAAAATGATAATCTTGATTATGCGCATATGACCGAGGATACAGCTTGTACCATAAATCAAGAAAACCTTTTTGTACTATTTCCACCCTTCGGGCGAGCCTGCCATGCCCATGAACCCGCCAGACTCGTGAAATATCCAGGTTAGTGGTCGATTAGTATTGACAGCTTAATTGTCGATGTTACAATTGTCGACAATTATTCAGTGTCTGACTTGAAAAATTATGTAATGCGTGGACTGAGAATCCTATATTGAAAACTAAGAGCAGGTCAACTAATCGGAATTAATGGTACTTGAGAAAACAACCACGCGCATGGACCGGCCAGTCGGGTTAGGTGCCCAGGTTGCCGAAACCCTTACCATGGCGATTCTGGAGGGAGAATTCAAAGGAGGGGATCAGCTCGTTGAACAAGACCTTCAGAGCCATTTTGGTGTGAGCCGATCGCCGCTCAGGGAGGCCTTTCGGGAGCTTGAGAAAAAAGGTCTTGTCGATATTATTCCAAGAAGGGGTACGTTCGTCAAACGAATCAGCCGTGCGGATATTGAAGAGAACTTTCCTGTCCGTGCGGCCCTTGAAGGGTTGGCCGCCAGATTAGCATTGGCCCATATTTCAGAAGGTGATCTCGTTCAGATGCATGCTGTTCTGAAACGGATGAAATCAGCTGTCAAGGCTAGTGACACCAAGACATATTACACCCAGCATCTCGTCTTCCATGAACTGTTTATCCAGTTTTCGGCTAATAAACTGTTGATTGCAACCTTGGATGCACTTCGCATGCAAAGCCTTTGGCATCGATTCTCATATCAATACTACCTGGAGGATCTCCAGAAATCATTTCAGGTTCATCAAGAGATTTACGAGCTATTCAGGGATCCGAACGTAGATCCTGAAAAAGTCAGAACCCTTGTAGAGGATCATATCAACATGGCACTCGGACGATTCATTGATTATTTACAAGAGTTTGAGCGGGAGTAGTAGCGAGCTGCAGGTCACGGGGAAAGACTGTAAGGAATTACAAAACCAAATGTGTTTCGGAGGATTCTGATGTCGACTTCTTCTCTTACTAAAATCACCGGTATTACCTACCTGCGAATAATGGCCCGTACCCGCGGATGGCCATATATTGCTTCCTGGGCTCACAGAATTACTGGTGTCATGCTGGTCATCTATGTGCTTTTTCACATTATGACGCTGTCCACCCTGCGAAACCCGGATGCCTTCGAGAGTAAAATGAAATTTTTTGCTGCGGTTTTTCCACTCTTTCTGGAGTGGTTTTTGGCAATTCCGGTTATTTTTCATGCCTTGAACGGTGGGCGGTTAGTTCTCTATGAACTATTTGAAAACCGTCAGGATCAGGTGCTCTTGAAATGGGTTCTCGGTCTCAGCGTTTCTTACCTGCTGTTACTCGGGTTCTTTATGCTTATGGGTAATCAGACGGTATCTGCTTTGTTCTTCTGGACCTACAT
>JABDPQ010000309.1 GCA_013042695.1 Desulfobacterales bacterium
TGAAAAGCCGTGATTGACGATATGAATCAGTCCGCCCTCTATTGCCGCCGGTGTAAGAAGCGCCACACCCATGATGATGTAGCTGAGTTGACTTACTGTTGAATAAGCCAGCCGAGCTTTTAAGTTATCCTTGGAAAGAGCGATAATTGAGGCGGCAATGACGGTGAATCCAACAAAATAAGCGGTAGGGATGCCAAGATTGAGGGCTGCCATGGTGTCGACCCCAAAAATGTAGAGCATAACCCTCGTTGTGCAGAAGACACCGACCTTTACAACAGCAACAGCATGGAGCAGCGCTGAGACCGGCGTAGGGGCAACCATTGCACCTGGCAGCCAATGATGAAACGGCATAATACCATTTTTTGCAAAACCGAAGAGGCAAAAAACGTAGAGCATGATGACCAGGGCTTTGTTGACATCTGGCGGAAAAATGCCCGTTGAGATATCTGTTGCAAAGTCGAGTGTTCCTGTCAGGACATAGATTAGAATCATCGCCGGGAGCAAAAAGGTCTTGGCAGTGGCGGTGAGATATACCAGGTATTTTCTGCCGCCATCATAGCCTTCCTGGTCCTGGTGATGGGCGACCAGCGGATAAGTACATACGGAGACTACTTCATAAAACAGGTACATGGTGAAGAGGTTATCGGAAAACGCGACACCAATGGCTCCAAAGATCGCCAGCGCAAAACAGGCGTTAAATCTCGTTTGAGCATGCTCTTTTAAGCCTCGCATGTACCCCATGGAATAGAAAACAGCGATTGTCCAGAGCGATGAAGCTACACAGGCGAATATCATCGACATCGGATCTGCGCGCAGGGTAATCGATACATTCGGCAAGATAGTGAAAAGCTGAAAGTAGAGCGTCTTGCCACTAAAAATAGCTGGAATCATCGAACAGACGATAGCAAATAAAATGATGGATGAGATCGAAGAAATTGCCTCCCTGACATTCTCGTTCTCTCCTTTAAGCATGACGCCGATTGTGCCGACAAGGGGAACGAGCAGGGCAAAGAGCAGTTTTGATGTTACAATTGTTTGCGCATCCATACCTATTCTTCTCTTAACCTTTAAGATTAACCAGATCTTCAGTATCAACTGTTTTATAATAGCGATAGACGGCCACAACGATGCTGAGACCGATAGCGGCTTCTGCCGCTGCGATAGCCATGATGAACAACGTGAATATCTGGCCGACAGTTGGGTCTGGCGCCAGGAATCTGTTAAATGCCATGAAATTTACGGAGACACCTGCGAGCATCAACTCTGCTGCGATAAGCATGCCAATGAGTGTTCTTCTGGTGAGCAAGCCATAGATGCCAAAGCCAAACAGCATGGCTCCAAATACGAGATAGGTTGTCAGATATTGGTGGATGACGAGTAGTGACATTATCTGCTCCTCCCGCCGCGGGCGATGACAATTGCGCCAATGATGGCAATCAAGAGAACGATGGAAATCAGCTCAAAAACCATTGAATAGGAAGTGAGCAGCTGAATACCGATCTCTCTGACAGTCCCAGCGTTAACTTTTGGGAAACTTTGCCATTCTGTGCGTAATGCAAGGGTAGTCATACCGCCAAAGACGAGTGCCGCTACCATGAATCCTATTGGTCCAGAAAGTGAACCGCTTGGACCAACTTTTCTTTTATGTTCAGGGGCGGCCATCATGATGGCAAAGGAGATGGTTACGCAAATAGCGCCAACATAAATCAGAATTTGCATCATTGCCATGAATGGTGAGTTCAAAAAATAGTAGATGCCTGCTACGCCGGTAAAACAAATGACGAGCCCTGCCAGGGCTCGCACCAGTCGTTCGGCCGTGGAGGCAATGAAAGCACCTGCAAGGGTAACGCCAATCATGATCAAAAAAATAAGGCCTACCAACCCATCTGGGCTGAATAGACTCGGGGTGAGAGCAAGAGGCTGGGCAGGGGTCATTTTTGTTGCTCCTCAAGTCGTTTAAGCAGATCCATGATAAAATCTTCTTTACGGGTACTGGCAAGATTGTATTCGTTGGAAAATTGGAGCGCCTTAAAGTTGCAGGATTCTACGCAGGAGCCACATAATGAACATTTGGTGAAATCAAGTATGTATTTCGTTAACACCTTTTTCTTGCTGCCTTCAGGCTTTTCCCCAGCCAAGCTGATGCAGCCAGACGGGCAGGCCCTCTCACACATGCCGCAGACAATACAATTTGGTTTTCCTTCATCGTTGGCGATTAACTCAATGTGGCCTCTAAAACGACGATACATCTTTACCGTTTCGTGTGGATAGCTCAGCGTAACCGGTTGTTTAGGGAATTCTTTCACGGTTACCCACATTCCTTCCAGCAAGCTTATCGCCCCGCTGTATAGCTCTGAGAAATAGCCTCCCATAATTAAAACACCTTCAGCAGCCCTGCGGTGAGGAGCAGGTTAAACAGTGATATCGGGATTAAATATTTCCACGACAGATTCAGCAGTCCGTAAATTGTTGTTCGCGGAAACGTCCAGCGGATCCAGATAAAGACAAAAATTATTATATAAATTTTCAGCAGAAACCAGCCAACATGATGATTAAAGGGGAAAAACCCCAAATCACCAAACGGGCAGGACCAGCCGC